>NZ_WEII01000028.1:0-52491 GCF_009183805.1 Bacillus sp. B2-WWTP-C-10-Post-4
ATATATATGAATAATATTATTATAAAATTTACAAATAGAAAAAACCAAAGGGGCCCCTTTGGTTTTTACATTTTTTTATGTTGTTTAGAAATTTTCTTCCATTTATCACGCTCTGCTCTGGCAAGGATTGCATCTTGTTTCCTCATAAAATACGCCAGTTCTCTTTGTAATTTTTTATAGCTTTTCAAACGATCTATCGTAATAAGTCCGTTTTCAATTGCACTATACACCGCGCATCCTGGTTCATTCTCATGCTTACAATCACGGAAACGACATGTTGTCGCAAGTTCTTCAATATCAGAGAATGCTGTTTGAATCGCTTCGCTGCCTTCCCAAAGTTGCAATTCCCTCATGCCAGGCGTATCAATCACGAGAGCGCCACTAGGCAATTGGAATAATTCTCGATGCGTTGTCGTATGCCTCCCCCTACTATCCTCTTCACGTATATCTCCCGTTTTTGCTACATCAATTCCTATTAGAGCATTTAACAAAGTTGACTTTCCTACCCCTGATGATCCAACTAAAGCAATTGTTTTCCCTGAAGAAACGAATTGTTTCAACGAATCTATACCTGTATGCTCTAAACTATCAACAACGAAAATAGGAACACCAATTGCTATAGCTTCCGTTTCTACAATTTTCTCTTCCACATCATTACATATACTACTCTTTGTTAAAACAATAACTGGCATAGCGCCGCTTTCATACGCTAATAATAAATAACGTTCCATCCTTCTAACATTAAAATCATGATTAAGTGCATTCACTAAAAATAAATAATCTACATTTGCTGCTATAATCTGTTCTTCTGTTCTTGTTCCAGCCTCTTGTCTTGAGAAAGAGCTTCTTCGCTGGAAAATACGATGAATAATCGCTTTCTTTTCATCTTCTATTTTCTTTATATACACCCAATCACCAACTGCTGGATAATCGCCTTTCGTAATCGCTTCATGCCGAAACTTCCCAGACAGTTCTGCCATATATTCACCATCATTACAAATAATGCGATATATATGCTTATGCTCAAGTAAAATACGACCTACTTCATAATTTTTCTCTGTAACTTGTTCTTCAAAAAATGAATCCCAGCCAAAAGATTCTAAAATATTTTGATTCAAATAAATATCCTCCCTAGTTTGTACTAAGTGGAAGGATTGCGAATTACCTTATATAATATCGCCCTTTCCATCCACCTTTGTATTTGGTTGATTATTCATATAAGTTATTTTCGCCATAATACATCACCCCGTTCTTATTTTAATTATTCTCATTATATGGAATTCTCCTATAAAAAGCTACATTATTTTACGTAATTTTCAAATAACTTGTTTTTGAGCATTCTAATTTGTCCTCGATGACTAATTTCATCTTCTAGCACATGAAACCATAGTTAGGCCACTTTCTTTCTAACATGAGCCACTCATCACCTTGTTCACTTAAATACTTCAGAGATTCTTCTCGAACACTTTGTAGAAGTTGTACATAATATTGTATTTCATGACCACGGATTGCTCTACCCGCTTCCCCTAAATACAGTGCATCTTCCCATATTTCTAATTCTTCTTTTGTAAAGTCATGATCTTGAAATGAAATAAGCTGATGAACTTTTTCAATAGCTGCTATATGCTTTAATAAGGCGCCAATTGAATTTCCGCTGCTTTGCATAATTAAATCTAATTGCTCAACTGATAAATTTTTTACTTCGCCTAATGTTACAGCTCTCGTATGCTCAAGCAGGCTTACTAATTCCCCTATTTTTTTGTATAACCATCTACACTTCTTATTCGATAATCTATATTCATATCACGCACCCCTTTCTGCATTCATATTATTGTAAAAATGATTCATATAATAGACTGAAATCTATCTAAATTTTCTGTTATAATTAATTTGAATACAAAATATACCCAAACAAACTTTCTCAATATGCTTATATGAAATATTAAAAGGAATCAATATAAAATAATCGAATCTTATTCACTAAAAGGAGTGGATTCGATGGAAATGTATCAATGGCTAACCGCTGTTCTCGTTGGTGGCATTACCGGCTTCGTTTCCCATCTAATCAATAACCAAGGTAAGTTATTGCTTCCACGCCGTTTGAAAACATTTTTTCATTTTGGATTTTTAACTGATATTTTTACTGGTAGCCTAGCCGCACTTCTTGGGCTCGTTTTATTCGATGTCACCACAATAAAAGAAATTATAAAAGTATCCATTGTAACTGCTATTTCCGGTCAAACTTTTTTACTACATCAAGCTCTTGGTGGCGAACAGGCTAAAAATACGCAAATTGGGAAAGCTGATGAGAAGATTCAAGAAATTGACAAATTATTGCGACGTTAGTGTATACTTTCTTTTAAAATTATTGTTATAATGAGAAATAAATATTTTCTATTGCGTCGTTTGTCAGGAGAAAGGGTGTTTCGTATGACAAAAAAGAAAATAGAAGATTTCTTAACAAACTCCGAAAAAGAGGAACTGCTAGAAAACTATAAATGTTTACGAGAAGCCCGCACAAAAAGCGAAGCTAACTATTTTGGCGAAGCAGTAAACCATCTATTAAATAAAGCAAAACAACGAATTATAAAAGATGCAGGTATACATGATGAAAATGCTGCAACTGTTCAATCAAAGAGAAAAGCACTGTTTTAGCTACATTAGCTAAAACAGTGCTTTTTATTACAATACTTTTCACATTACTTTCACATCTATTTCACAAATATAAGTAGTCCGATATGCTAAACTAAGTATATCCTTTTCCAAGGAACTATATGCCGATATATAAATCCCTATCTTTATAGGGATTTTTATTTTTTGATTCCTCATAACTTTGTTACAATACATTTCTTCTACTATTTCTATACTTTTAGTAACCACTTTAATTAAAAGCACATTCATGTATTCACACTCTTATTAATTCTGATTTACGAAATATTTATACAAGCTTTATGATGCAATTCCTGTTTCACTATTTTCAGTAATTTTTTCACTTTTTCTAAACAAAAATAAAGCTCCTATATATAGTAACGCAGTAAAACTACCTATAAGTATAAAATTGTGAGATATTGCAAATAACATTCCAGCTATTGCCGCACCAATCATTTGACCAATGTACATAGAAGCATTTGCAAGCGCGGCTCCTGTTCCTCTTGCTACACTAGACATGTTTTGTAAGTGCCTCATCATTAATACAAACAAAATTCCTGTCACAAAAAATAAAGCAAAGAACAATAACTCCACCAATACAATGTTCTTTACATGAGGAAGTAATACATATAGCACTGCTGTAAATATAATTCCACCATAGAAAGAAAGGTTATAACCAATTTTATTTACGATTCTAGGACCAAAAATATTAGCAATTAAATTTCCTAATCCTAATACGAGCATAGCTGTACCTACTTCATCAACTTGTAAGCCAAATTGAATGGAAAGCCATACACCAAAAAATGAAAATGCAGCAAAATTTCCGGTTTGAAAAACAAAGTATGCAAAATAAGAAAGTGAAACCTTTGAATCTGTAAGTAATTGTTTATAACGCTGTAAAATCGCTTTTTTATTTCCACCTATATGAACCGACTGTATTTCTGGTAATACAACATAAATAAGAATGACAAGTAGTGCTGATAATATACCAATGAAATAGAATGGAATTGTATAATGTATCGTTGCTAAATAAGCTCCCAGTGGCAGCCCTAAAATTTGAGAGATTGATAACCCTGCTGTTGCAACCCCAATTGCTTTCACAATTTGCTTCTTCTCTATAAGGAGCGGAATAGATGCCCACACTTGTGGAGATACAAAAGCTGCACTTACACCTGCTAAAAATCTAAATGTTAGCATCCATAAAAAACTCGGTGCAATTCCACAAAAAAACGTACTTATTGCAAAAAAACTCATACCTAGTACCATTACTTTTTTTCTGTTTAATCCATCTGATATAGGACCAGCCACAAGTGCAAATCCAGCATACCCTAAAGCATACGAACTCACCATCCATCCTGACAACTCAGTTGAAACATGATACGCCTGTTGCAATGTCGGCAACAGTGGTGAAATTAAGAAAGTATCTGTACCGATCATAAACATTATCATAAAAAATACAGCTAGTACTCTGTTCATTTAGACCTTCTCCTTATATAAACAGAGGGTACTCTCCCTCTGTTTAACTAATCTTCTAAAATAGATTGGATTTCTTTCATGACTCTTTCATTCAATGCAACATCTACCGCTTTCACACTTTCTCTTACCTGCTCTGCCCGCTTTCCACCAGGTATAACAGTATCAATCCCTTCTTTATTTAATAACCATGCTAACGCTAAATGAGACACTTCAATATCATTTTCTTTAGCTAGCCCTTTTAACTTATTCACTTTCTTAAAATTACTCTTATATGTATTTTCTTCAAATAGATTTACATTTTGACGCCAATCGACTTCATTTAATTTAAAATCTTCTGTATATTTTCCGCCTAATATTCCAAAAGCAAGAGGCCCATATGGAATAAATGAAATACCCGCTTCTATACAATACGGCAACAGTTCTTCCTCAGCTGTACGTTCTAACATATTGTATGGAGATTGTACAACATCTATATGACCATGTTGATTCGCCTCTTTTAATTGTTCTATGTTTACGTTCGATATTCCAATTGAACGAATTTTCCCTTCTTCTTTTAAATGAGTAAGCTCTCCGATTGAATCTATGTAACTTGTTTCAGGATTTGTAAAGTGTAAATAATATAAATCAATATATTCAGTCTGTAATCTTCTTAAGCTATTTTCCACAGCATTCCTTAAATAACTTGGTTCATTGTTAATATAAGTTTCTCCATTTAACAACGGTTGAATTCCACCTTTTGTAGCAAGTATAAACTCATGACGTTTTCCCTTTAATACTTCTCCTACTAATTCCTCCGATCTACCGAAACCATATGAATCTGCTGTATCAAAAAATGTAATCCCTTGCTGAATAGCTTCTTCTACTAATCGCTTTCCTTCTTCTTCATTCACATCAGCATATAAATTATGTCCCCCTACTGCATTTGTACCTAAACCCAACTTTGAAATATTTAATCCTGCCTTTTGCAATTTTATATACTTCATTTTTTCTCCCCCTATATTTCTATTGTTCGAATATATTCGAACAATAGAAATATACCACTTTATATGTTATAGTGCAAATATCTTAACTTATACAAGTAGGTGAAATATGCGTACACTCTATCATCCAAATCGAGAAGAAATTCAATTTTCTTCTGTCTTATATGCACTTAGCGATCAAATTCGTTTACAAATTGTAAATATGTTACTAGAGAAAAATGAACAATCTTGTGGTGCTTTAAACATCCCTGTTGCAAAATCAACTTTATCTCACCATTTCAAAGTTTTACGTGAGTCAGGTGTTATGTACACGCGCCTTGAAGGAACACAACGTTTCATTTCAATTCGTGAAGAAGATTTAAACGCTAGATTCCCAGGTTTATTACAAGTTGTATTACATGCGACAGAGCCATATTAAAAAAACATCTCATATTCATATGAGATGTTTTTTTAATATGGCTATTCTTTTAATAAATCTATTAATCCATTCCCTTCAGATGTACGTTCGTACCCTAAAGGTACAGTTCTTTTAATGAGTTGTGCATATATTTCCGGCTCCGATAACTTTCGACCGTATTCTTTCTCACACTGTTTAATGAGCAAGGCGAGCGCTCCAGCAACATGCGGCGTCGCCATGGAAGTTCCACTTAACACAGCATATTTTCCTTCTGGATACGTAGATAATATTTCATCACCTGGCGCTACTAGATCAATTTCTTGATTTGAATTACTAAAACATGCAATCTTCCGCTCTAAATTAACGGCACCAACTTCAATTACCTCGGAGTACGCACCCGGAAAGTCTAGTTCCTCTGTTTCATCATCGCAATCTCCATTATTTCCAGCAGCACATACAACGAGAACATCCTGCTTTACCGCATTTTGAATTGCTTCATGTAATTCTGGAACATCTTGCGGACCACCAAGTGACATTGAAATAATTCTCACTTTCTCTTGATTCGGCCCTCTCCAATTTACAGCATAATGAATTGCCTCAATAATTTGCTCATAACTTCCAGAACCATCTCCCGCTAAAACTTTTAATACTAACATTTTAGCAAGTGGTGCAACTCCTAATACACCGACACCATTTTCAGTCGCGGCAATCGTTCCCGCAACATGAGTACCATGCCCGTTATTATCAAGATACACATTTGGATCAGCTTCATAATCTTTTGTGAAATTTCTTCCGCCGATAATACGATCTTTTAAATCTATATGATTAGTATCACACCCTGTATCTAATACGGCAACGACTACATCTTGCCCCTTCACACTCTTTTCCCATACTTGCGGAGCGTGAATCAGTTGTACACCTGGTGGAATTTCATTTACTTGTTCTACCACCTTATTTACGGTAAACGGAATCAATTGTATACCTTTTTGTTTATTCACTGTACTACTCATCGTAATCCCTCCTGAAAATGTATTATTTTCATTTCAGACCACTTTTGAATACGTGTAAATGTAACATTCGTTTTATTCTTTTTGTTTTCCTTCTTTTCAAATATTTCTCAACATCATTTACTACCTCTATAATACTTCTTTATTTTCCCTATGATTTGTAGGAAGTAACAACCCGAGTCGTTCAACTACTAACCAAAATAAGAGGACCAATTAATGGTCCTCTTACAGTCTTTTAAAAGAATGATATGTATTTGAAAAATAATATAAATTAAGACTAAACCTCACTCTTGTTTAAAAACTTTTCTATTTCTTTTACTAAATATTCCGCTCCCTCTATGCCAACTGTAATATTTCCATTTGCTAATGTAATATTCTGCCCTGAAACATCACCTGTGATTTGGCAAGCATTGTAAGGTTGATATTTTTGTAAAATGATTTTATCTGCTTCTACAAAAATTTCAAGCGGTGATTTGATTTGTATTCCCAATACATCGCGTAATTCTTTAGGGATAACAATTCGTCCTAATTCGTCTACTTTTCGAATAACTCCTGTTGCTTTCATATTTCTCCCCCCTTACTCTCTATTAATTTTTTCACCTCGCTTTTTCCATTTTATCACTTTTTGACAATACTTGCCTCTTTTTAGAAAATTTTGTACTCGAGTTAAAAAAACACATTTAATGCATACGTAATCTCTCTTTTAATTGTTTTACATAACGGGATCTTATAAGTAAGAAGTATACAACTTGAATAACTATGAAAATACTTAATACAACTGTATTTTCTTTAAACAATGAGTACTCAAACATTTGCCCTAACGCCGTTAAGGCTACTGCTCCATGTAATGTTGCAACACCAATTGGAACGAAGAATAAAAGCGCCAATCGAATTGTAACTACCTTCGATAATTCCCTACTTGTCAATCCAACTTTACGAATCATTTCGAACAAACGAACATCATCCTCCAAATCGGAGAATAAACGGAAGTAAAGGAAACTTCCTGCGCAAACGAAAAATACTATACCTATAAAGAAACCTACAAATAAAATCGGTCCTGCAATTTGTAAACTTTGGTTTTGCTCGTACTCTTCCGCACTAAACGTTGAATATTCTTGATACGGTTTAATTTGATGCGTAAGCTCTTTACCAATTTCAATCTCATCTTTCGTTCTTTCAGTTTTATACATATAATCTTTTGTCTCTATAAACCCATCTTGTAATGAATCATATTGACTATTAGAGATTACATAAACATTTCCTCTTAATATTTTCCCCAATGAAGATGAAGTAACTTTTTTCACTTTTAAATTTTCATTCATATTAGGTAAAGTAATTTCTTTTCTTTCTTTCATCGTTGGCCCTGGTATATTAGCTGACAAAAATACAACTTCTTTATTTGCTACAGTATTAAATGGTTCTTCTGTTAACTTTGCATATTTCTTATAGTCTGATTCTTTTATAAAAATGGCACTTCTTAACGACTGTTCCTCCGTTTTCTTTGTCGAAATATTAGTTTTTGAAGCTGCTATACTATGTTTCTTTAATCCTTTGTCAATCATTTGTATATGCTGTGATTCGTTACTATTCCCTTGCTTAGAATGGTAATGAAACGAAATCGGTCTCTCCATTATCCCTTTCGTCATGGATGCGAAGCCAACTAATGTCCCTATTGCGGAAAATGCTACAGTAGAAATAATGGTTACAATAAAGAACATTCTTGCGTTATCTCTCATGCGATACGCTAAATCTGATAACGTAATAATATTAGTCTGTGTCCAATAGAAACGTTTACTTTTTTTACATAATCGAATAATAAAGACACTCAGCTGCTTGTACAACAAATACGTCCCAATAATAACTACCGTTGTAACAGGAATCATCATAATAAATACCATTGCTCCATGTGATAGAAGAGCTCCTACATAGCCAGCACTAAGCAATACTACTGCTAATATGGAAGAAATGATTGATGCTTTCGGTTCCGGTTTCGCCTCTGCTGATCCTCTAAACAACTTCATAATCTTATTTTTACGAATCATTCCTGCACTAAACAATGATATGATCATAAATAAAATAAAAAACATAATACTCGTTACAACAATTGCTTTCATCGGTATGTAATAGGATAAGGAGATATCTAGTTTCAATATCATCGGAGCGACAAATAGTAATCCCCCTGAAAATAACATACCTGAAAGAATACCAAAAATAATTGCCCCTATTCCAATCATAATATTTTCAAAAAAGATAAGACGCTTTAATTGATATTTCGTCATACCTAGCATCATTAAAATTCCTAGTTCACGCTTTCTCGTTTTTAAAAACATTCCCATCGAATATAAAATAAAGAAGAATGTAAATAAGTAAATAATAGACTGTGCAAAAGACATACTTACGAATACGTACTGACCTAATTCTCCTGCACTTAATGCCGGATGAAACGCAAAAAATGAATACACAAAAAAGGCCATAATTGCAAATGCACTACTCAAAAAATAGGCTGAGTATGTCCGTCTATTTCGGGTTACATTCCGATATGCTAGTTCTCTAATGTTCATATTACTTCTCCGCCCTTCTACTATCTATGTTTTTATATTAGTAAAGTGCGGAAATACCTTCCATCGATTCAAATGACAAAAACCTTACATTTTTGAAAGGTTTAAAAAAATTGCTTATACGTAGTACTTTATTTATAATGACTACATTCATATTCATACACACATCCTATTGTATATTCGTTAATTTTGCGAAATAATAAAGGATAGAAGTATGTACCATTATACATATAAACTTAATTACCGCTTTAATATGAATAGGAGGAAACATAATGACATTACAAGAACAGATTATGAAAGCATTACATGTTCAGCCTGTAATTGATCCAAAAATTGAAATTCGTAAACGAGTTGATTTCTTAAAGGATTATGTAAAAAAAACAGGTGCAAAAGGATTTGTACTTGGTATTAGCGGCGGACAAGACTCTACATTAGCAGGACGCTTAGCACAACTTGCAGTTGAAGAAATTCGTAACGAAGGTGGTAATGCAACGTTTATCGCCGTGCGTCTTCCTTATAAAGTACAAAAAGATGAAGATGATGCACAATTAGCATTACAATTCATTCAAGCAGATCAATCTGTTGCATTTGATATTGCTTCAACTGTTGATGCTTTTTCAAATCAATATGAAAACTTATTGGGTGAATCATTAACAGATTTCAATAAAGGTAACGTGAAAGCACGTATCCGTATGGTTACTCAATATGCAATTGGTGGACAAAAAGGGCTACTTGTTATCGGAACAGATCACGCTGCAGAAGCTGTAACAGGGTTCTTTACAAAATTCGGAGATGGTGGTGCAGATTTATTACCATTAACGGGATTAACGAAGCGCCAAGGACGTGCATTATTACAAGAGTTAGGCGCAGACGAGCGACTGTACTTAAAAATGCCAACAGCTGATTTATTAGATGAAAAACCAGGTCAAGCTGATGAAACAGAGTTAGGTATTACTTATGATCAATTAGATGATTATTTAGAAGGTAAAGCAGTTCCAGCTGACGTTGCAGAGAAAATTGAAAAACGTTACACAGTGAGTGAGCATAAAAGACAAGTACCAGCGTCAATGTTTGATGATTGGTGGAAATAAATTAAACATAAAAAAGAAGCTAATCTTCATTTAGCTTCTTTTTTATATGTTAACGATATACCCCTACTCTTTTCTCCAATAAATCTTGCAGGCAATCTTCATGTTGTTTACAAAATAACGGTGGCATGTCGTCTAACGGGAAAAACTTCAAATCCAACGTTTCATCACCATCTACTTTTTTGTCACCTCCAACTATTGAGAATGAAAAGAACATCACAATTGACTGGGCCTTGTCTCCATTTGGATATGATTGAAAATATTTTGTATACACTCCAATAAGCTCATTTATTTCTACATCATACCCGGTTTCTTCTTTTATTTCTCGGATTGCAGTTTCCGCAGCTGATTCTCCTATCTCCATTGCACCACCTGGAAATCCCCAAGCGTTAAAGTCTCCTCTTTTTTGCAGTAATACTTCTCCTTCTTTATTAAATACACAACCACCGGCAAAGTTTAAGAAAACATAATCATGTCCTACTTTTTCACGTAATTCTTTTATATAATTGGCCATTCTCTTTCCCCTTTTCATACCTCTTCTATCGCTATTTCTTATCTTTTTCAAGCAATTCAATGATTCGATCTAGCTTCTGGTTCATATTAATCACGTGGTGTTTCTTTGCAGCACTGCTTTGTAATACTCTTCTAATAAACAAAGTAAATGATATGAAAAACAAAACGATAAGTCCGATTACTAAACAAGTATATATCAATGTAAAAATATTACTTTCGAACAAGTTCATTCAGCATTCACATCCTCTCCTTTTTATTTTATCACATAATTCCCAAAATTTTAAAGTGATCGATAAATATAAAAAGAGCATCTTTTACAGATGCTCTTTCTCATTGCTTAATACGTAAATGTAATTGTCGCTAATGAATAACCCGCCAATGCACTGTAAGGCGCTACTTGATAAGACACACGCTTTGCACCTTTTGGCCAATTTATTTCATTTAATACTTTCTTTATATCTTGCATCGTCCCATCCATGGACTGCTTATATCGTACTTCTACTTTTTCTGGTTTGGCTGCAAACTTTTGCTGCAACTTTTGCTTAAATTCATTATAATTTTCTGCTCCGTATTCTGCAGATAAGTATTGTAAATTTGTTTCTTTTAACATCTGCTCATATACGACAGTTTTTGAGCTACCAGCTTTTATTTTATTTGTTAATTCACCAAAATAACTTGTAGTTGCCGCTGGATATTTGCTACGATCCCATTCATGATCTTTACTTAACTGTTCGTCAGACATATTAAAATATGAGTAAGTTGCACGCCCTGCTTTATCTGGTACTGGATCATCAAATGTAGTATCTAGGTGATACCATTTGTTTTCAATGTTCACTAAATTCCACGCGTGAGCTTGTCCGTTTCCTGTGCCTGTTACAATATGATTTTGAATACCTGCCTCTTTTAACAACTCATACGTCAATAATGTATATCCTTGGCAAACGGCAGAACGATTCGCTAATGCTTCATATGCTGTATACGCTTGATAAGACGTATCATAAGACACATGCTTAACAACGTAATCGTGAATAGCTTTTACTTTCTCATGCTCATCCATCCCTGGTTTTACAATTGATCCAACAATTGATTTCGCCTGAGCTTTTACATATTGAGTTTGTTCTTTTGATTCACGGTATTTTACTTGCAGTGTAAACGTATAGTCCCCTGGCATTCCTTTAATGGAATATCTAGTAGACGCTACATTATATTTTACATACTCATCAGCATCTACAATTTTATTAAACTCACCATACAATTGATCCATAATATTTCTAGCATTTCTATCTTTTGTTTTATATGTGATTGTAATATTTTCTTCTCGATTATCAATCTGTTTTTTTAATTCTTTTCTGAAATCATCTAATAACTTTACATCTGATTGTGCTGTCACTGTAGTCGGATTTGTAGCTGCATAAGATACAGATGACGCTTGTAAGCCTCCCATTACTATAGTTGAACAAAGTGCGGCAGCTGTCACATACTTACTTGTCTTTCCCATCTTGTCACTCCTTATATTCTATAACTATACGAAAAAGTATCGTATAGTTTCAGAGTATACAATACTTTTTCGTATAGGTCATATGAGATTATGCATATTAACTAATTCACATAAAAAGGTTGTTCTTTTAAAAAGAACAACCTTTTTTCATTAGCATGTTTGTAATACGCAGCATGTATTTTCAAAACGTTGATTTTTCAAATCTTCATTACTAATACAGAAATATAGCATCCCTAGTTCTCCCCAAACCATATTACAATTTTTATGATCTGAATCAATTTGGAATAAAAGAGTCATTTGCTGAGGGTCTACTCCCATATATTCTCCCGTCTCATATAACACTTCTTCTTGTACAGAGAATGGCTCACCAAACATTTGATGGTTATCGTAGTTATCCGGAATTAGCTCTTCAAGTAATTGCAAGAAACGATCTGAATCAGCCTCATCTTCAATGAAAAGTTCTGGTAATTTGTATGTCAGTTCAAAAGTAATTGCACACTGGTTATATTTCGCTTGTACTTCATTTCCTCTTCGTAATTGCTCTACAGGAACATCATAATAAAGTACACGCCCACCCTCTGTTAGCTTCACATTTTCTTCAAAATAATTTTCAATGCAAAAGAAATACAGCATCCCCGTCTTAGGAAGATTGTGATCCATACCAACGTTTTGTAAATCACTTAAGTTAAATTGCGCGATAAATTGTAGTGGATTTCCTTTATGCTTTGGATATTCAAATAAAGCTGGTAAATCAGGAACTCCTCCCATTTTCGAACTACCTATCGCAACAGTTTCCTGCTGCTTTGGCACAACTTTTATACAAGGAAATACAGTATTAATAAGTTCCTCTTTCAAGTGTGTTAGTTCATATTTATCAATTAATACTTCAATTTTTTTATTCATAAATTCTCCTTACATTTACATACTTATTTATATCATAGTACAAAGATTATACTTCATTCTTTACAAAATCAACAAGCCTCCCAAAAACGGGCTTATCCTTCGTACGCGAACAAGTTTAAAAAAGCATACTATACATTGTTCCTACAAACACGATAGTTCTTTAGTTCTTCCAGTACATTTTCCCCTCGTTCATTTTTATTTTTAATATAAGGAGGAATTCCACATGGGTTACGGATATAGTTGCGGCGGTTACGGTTACGGCGGTAGCTGTGGTGGTTGTGGTTACGGAGGTTTCGCTTTATTAATCGTTTTATTCATCCTTCTAATCATCATCGGAGCTAGCTGTTGGGGCGGCTTTGTAGGCTGCTAGTAAACTTAAAAACCATTGTAAAAAAGCACGTACAATACGTGCTTTTTTGCCATTTCCAAATCTTTTATTTGAAAGGAAGTATGTTTAATGAAGATTGATGGTGTTTTTGAAGGAGGCGGTGTGCGCGGTATTGCGCATGTTGGGGCAATTTGCGCGTTAGCCGAAAAAGGTTATGAATGGGAACGTATAGCTGGAACATCAGCTGGTGCAATTATCGCGGCACTTTTAGCTGCAGGATATTCTTGTTCAGAGCTAAAAACCATTATAACTGATATCGATTATAACAAATTTACGAAGAAAACCTTTATTGACAAAATCCCCTTTATCGGAAAAGGACTAAGTGCATGGACTACTCTAGGTATATACTCTAATGTATTTATAGAAGAATGGATTGAAGAATTACTTCGAAAAAAAGGTGTTCATTTATTTACTGATTTACCGGATCTAAACAAACTCAAAATCATCGCTTCTGATATTAGTAATGGTAAAATGGTTGTCTTTCCTGACGACTTACCAAACTATGGATTTTTAAATTATCGCTTCTCTATCGCTAAAGCGGTAAGAATGAGTAGTACAATCCCCTTCTTCTTTGAACCCGTAAAATGGAGAACTCCAAAATGGAAGCAGCCTTGTTATATGGTTGACGGAGGAATTCTAAGTAATTATCCAATTTGGATCTTCGATTCACCTACCGCTCCTCGCTGGCCGACTTTCGGATTTCATTTTGTAAAAGATGAGATTCAAGCTGACCCTGCTCACTATAACGAGCCTATTTCTATGTTCAAAGGACTATTTAAAACAATGATGCAAGCTCATGATTTACGTCATTTAGATAAGGAATCAAAAGCAAGAACGATTACAATTCCAACAGGAACGATTACAAGTACTAATTTTGAACTGACGAAGGAAGAAAAAGACTGGCTTTACAATTCTGGTTATAACTCTGCTAATAAATTTTTACAAGCTTGGAACTTTAGGCAATATATTGATGAGTATAGAAAAGGAAATCAAGACCGAAAGACAAATCGATTTTTTCGTCAACTTGACTCATAATATTATTACTTTGCGTATAAATACGAGAACGTTTAACAACTTAATAGTAAATAAGCCTAGTAAATTCTTATATTACTAGACTTATTTACTTCCTATATAATCTCATACATTGTTTAAGGATACGTTAAGCCTTCGGCTTCTTCTGCAGTTATAACTATGTAACGATTTCCCGTTCTTAATCCTAACAGTTCTGCTTTTTCAATCGCCTCTTGCTTCGTCTCCGCATAAGCAGCTAAATATTTTTCTCCATTGATCATTTGGCAAATTACATATTGTTTCATTACTTTCTCCTCTTACTTTTTCATTAGTTGTGCAAGTTTTTTTATACCTATTTCAATTTCTTCTAACGTTGCGTATGAATACGATAGGCGCAAAAATTGATTTGCACTTCTATCATATAAAGTACCTGGGTTTAATAAAACCTTTTCTTGCAGAGCTTTATCAAATAAACTGCGATATGAAATGGGTACTTTTATATGTACCCATATATAAAACCCGCCTGTTGGTTCATGCCAAGTTGCTATTTCACGAAGATATTTATCTAACATTAGTAACATATAATCTCTTCGTTTTTTCAATTCACTTCTTACAAATCGCAAATGCTCATCATATAGACCATTTGTAAACCACTCTGCTGCAATTTGCTGGGATATAGTGCTTGAACCATAATCTGTTTGCATCTTTATGTCTGACAATCTTTGAATTACTGGCTCGGGTCCAACAATCCATCCAATTCTTAAACCTGGACTAATTACTTTGGACATGCTTCCAATATGTAGTACGATTCCATTTTTATCATAGGCTTTTAAAGGTTTCGAACTAGGTGCATCAAACCATAAGTCTTGATACACTGCGTCCTCTATAATAGGTAATCCAATTTCATTACATATTTCCATCACTTCTATTCGTTTCTTCGCATTCATACTAAAGTTCGTTGGATTATGAAAAGACGGGATTGTATATAAAATAGAGGCATTAAATTGCTTCTTATATTTCTTAATATATGATGTATGTAACCCGCTTTCATCCATTGGGATTCCAATTAAACGTACTCCTGCTGATTGAAAAACATTAAGCGAATATAAATAGGATGGTTTCTCTAATAAGATTGATGCCCCTTTCGAAAGAAGCCCCATAGAAATAAGTTGCAGCGCTTGAATTGCTCCTGAAACAATTAATATAGAGTCAGGAGATACATATACGCCATGCTCCTTTAAGTATTCGGAAATCTTTTCCCTTAAATAAAGATTTCCTTTCGGCTCTTCATACCCAAGCGTCACATTTGACTTTAAAAGGTTATTCATAATTTCTTTCATCTTTTTCTCAGGTAAGAGACTCGGCGCGAGCTCACCTGTTCCTAACCGAATTACATGTGGGTAAAATTCAGCTTGATTAATCTCTTGAATAGCTGGGAGATTCGGATAATGAAGTCCTGTTTCTACATAAGACTGCCAATTAGGCGGGGGTGCGTAAGTTGAAACATTCTCATTATTATTTACAACAATTGTTCCTTTCCTGCCATTCCCTTCAATATATCCCTTCGCAACTAGTTCATCGAAAGCCATTACAATTGTGCTTCGATTCACACCAAATGTATGGGCCAAATCTCTTTGTGAAGGTAATTTCGTTCCAACGGTCCATTCTCCATTAACGATCCTTTCTTTTATATACGTTTCTATTTGTTTATACAGCGGCGTCGCTAGAGACATATCCGGTTTCCAAACAAATCTTTCCATCATATCACCTTATATTCTTTTTGGTTGGTAACCTCCCCAACCATATGGATGGATACAAATTTTCATTTCTTCTATACAATATACACTATCATAATGAATTAAAATAGGAGGTAATATGATGAGTGAAGCAATTATTCATGGTATCATTCTTGCATTTGGACTTATCATTCCATTAGGTGTACAAAATGTTTTTGTCTTTAACCAAGGTGCGAGCCAACCAAACATTTGGAGGGCAGCCCCTGTAGTATTAACTGCCTCTATATGTGATACGTTACTCATATTGATTGCAGTGCAAGGTGTCTCCCTTGTACTCCTTACTTTTTCTTGGCTAACTAACTCATTATATATAATTGGATTTTTCTTTCTCCTATACATGGGCTTTGTTATTTGGAGAAGTAGCCCTTCCAACGATGTAACACAAGAAAAAAGTATGCCCTTAAAAAAGCAAATCCTTTTCGCAGCATCAGTTTCGTTATTAAATCCACATGCTATTTTAGACACAATCGGTGTAATTGGAACAAATTCTATTCAATACATAGGAAGTGAAAAGTGGGCTTTCACACTTGCAACTATTATCGTTTCTTGGATTTGGTTTATAAGCTTAGCTTTAGCGGGGAAATTTCTAAAAAGACTAGACTCAACCGGAAAGACAATTTTATTATTAAATAAATTTTCTGGTCTCATCATATGGGGTGTCGCACTTTATATTTTAAAACAAGTTATTTATTCTTAATGAACGAAAGAGAATTGCATGTTACTCAAAACATCATGCAATTCTCTTACAAATTATGAAGTAGGTTCTGGTTTCTGTTTTACCGCCTTTGCATCCTTTGCTGGTTTAATCCAAATGATTGCTATGACAGCACCAATGGCAGCGAAAATACTTGTCAAATAAAACACTTCATGGTCCGCCCCTTTCATGAAAAAAGAATATAAAGGTGGTCCAGCTGCTACACCGATAAATCGCATTGAACTGTAAAATGACGTAACTGTTCCCCTTTGCTCCTTTTCAATTCCTTGTGTAATGAGGGCATCTAAACATGGGAGTGCCATACCAATCCCTATCCCCATAATAACGAGACAAAGAAGTAGTAAATAAATCCCTTTTATAAATAAAGGAATGATGACTGATGCAGCTGCCATTAAAAAACCAATATAGATACACTTCTTCATAACATTTTGATTATCTCCAATTTTTTTACCGGCCATATATGAACTAAGTGACAGTACAAGTAACGGGATAGCAAGCACACACCCTTTCCATATACCATGAATGTCATACTTTGATTCCAGTATAGTCGACAAATAAAAGAGAATTCCGAATAAAATAAGCATAATAATTGCACCTAATGCAAAAATGGCAATTAACCATCTTCCTTTTTCTCGAAACGTAGACAGAATAGATTTTATAAACTCTTTAAGTGGTGGTACTTCTCCTTCTTGTTTCTTTGCCTTTACTAGAACAAGTAATAAAACAATTGATACTACGCATAAAATTGGAATCGCCCAAAATGGTAAGAACCATACAACGGCAGCAAGAGCAGACCCTAAAATAGGGCTCAGCACTTTCCCAAATGTATTGGATGTTTCTATGATTCCTAAACCTGTACTAACTTGTTTTTCGTCTTTGTATAAATCACCAACACACGGTATAACAACTGGCATTGCACCAGCAGCCCCAATACCTTGAATCGCTCTACCAATCAATATCCAATTGTAGGGATTATCAACTTTCCAAGATACCCAACCAGTTATCGCTCCTCCTATAGCTGCAATCAGCAAACTCGGAACCATTACCATCTTTCGTCCCCATCTATCTGATAAATAACCAGCAATCGGTATAAGTAGAATGGCTACGATAGAGTAAATTGTAATAATCATGGATACTTGAAACGATGAAATATGTAATTTCTTTTCAATAGTCGGCAGAATTGGGATGAGCATTGAATTCCCTAATGTCATAACAAGTGGAACTGATGCAAGCGCAATTAAACAACAGTTTTCTTTTTTTAACATGTTGGCTTCGAAACCTTTCATCATATATTTCTTACCATATAATAGCCCCGCTGGAACGTAACTTTTCATTCCACCAGGGCTATTACATCTTTACTACTTCCCATTCACAACAAAAGAAATTGGGGAAATTATAGTATTATTCCTATTCTTTGAATCCAGTTCACAATATATCCATACCAATTAATTGAAAAAAAAGAAAGGAAGCATCCTTCCTTTCTCCTATAACCTTCTACAATTAGCGAGTATATCCGCCACCAAGTTGTTGTTCTGCCATCGCTACAAGGCGTTTTGTAATTTCACCGCCTACAGAACCGTTTGCACGTGAAGAAGTATCAGCGCCAAGTTGTACACCAAACTCTTGTGCAATTTCATATTTCATTTGATCTAAAGCTGCTTGTGCTCCATGTGATGCTAATTGATTAGAATTACGATTTCTAGCCATTACCAATCACCTCCTTATTTATATATAAATTGTGTTAAATTCAAATTAAAATACATGGAAATTTTTGGTTATTTTTTACCATAAAAAAAGAGCCTCTAAAACGAGACTCTCACATCATTTCACATTACGAAGTTACTACTTCTAATTTTCTATTTATTAATACTTTCATTTCTTCTTTTAATATCTCTTTTGCATTATGTCCAAACCATTCTAAGGAAGCAAAAAGATCCGTACCTCTCACTTCCTGAATAATCTCATCATAATTTACAATACCTTCAAATAACGGAACCATACCAATACGACTTCCTGCTGCAGCATATACATTGTTAGGTTCAAACACATGCAAATAATCCGCTGAAGATATATTCTTAAAATGGTAATGTAGTGTCCACGGCTTTAATCGATGGAAACTGTCTATTGGATCTGCGCCAGACTCCCATATATGAAGAAAATCAAGATTTATTTTTAAATTCGGATGATTTACTTCTTCTAATAGTTCTATAGTAGAAGGCAATGTGTCCGTTAGTGTATTGGGATGTGTTTCTAACAGCACATACATATTGTGCTGAGCAAACACATCACAAATCTTACGTATTCGCTTCACATACTCTTTTCTCTCTTGTTCCGAGAAGTCCTTGCTCCCTTTTTGCCCAGCAAACGTGCGAATTTTATTCGTATTAAACCAATTAGCTAGTACTACAAGTTGTTCACTTTTCTCTATCGTTTTTTCAAAATCTGCTGATAATGATATATCTAAGTAATCACTTATCATCGTAATTTCTAAGTTTTTATCCTTTAGAAAAGTCAATTCTCGTTCTGTCGTTTCGCGTTCTTGTATATACAAATTTTGTGCATGAGTCCCCCACAATTCAATTCCTTCAAAACCGTTTTCATATGCAAATTGAACAATATCAGTAAATGAAATTAATTGATGACGAAATGAAATGGTACATAGCGAATATTTCATAGCATTAAACTCCCCTATCTTAAATTCAGTTAGCTTATTAAAAAGTTGCGACAGACTGATTTGTTTTCATACCTTTCCATGATAGAAACTGTCTCTCTAATTCCTTCTTAATTTGCAGTTCAATTGCATTCATTTCATCCAGTTTTTCAATAATCGATACTAGCATACCTTTATTATTCGTCATTGCCATTTTAATTGCACGATACTGTACATTTGTAAATCCTTGTACAATATCCTCTACCCGATCACACCAATAATCAAATTCTTGCTCCGAATATTGCAACGTTTCACGGAAGTATGCAAAGGCATGCTCATAACTATATTTACGAATTGCAAGTACTGGTATTTGTTTTACTGCTGCTACAAGTCCAGAAAGCGCATATCCTTCTTCCTCATTTGCCATTTTTACAATTAAATTTTTCAGTTCCATAGTCAGTTCATTGTCGTTCTTTTTGAATGTTTCTGTGAAATAACTAGCTACTGTTTCTTGCGTTGGCTCTCCAATTCCTTCTATATCAATGAAATACCCTCCACCAAATGGGTTATCTTGAATAGAGTGAAGTACTTTTTCTCTTTCCATATTTCCTTCCCAACGAAAATCAGGATCTAGCATGAACCACTCTTCTTCTTTCTCTGTTTTTGATATCATTAAATAATGTGGAAACGGTTTTTGATGAAATTTATTTTCCCTCTCTGGTAATAGAGACATATCAACCATTACAATGACATAACGATTTCCCGGCTTGTTTTCTACTAATTCTAAAAACGTTTCTACATTGCTATCTTTATCTTTTGCACGATCATACCATTCGTTTACTTTAATATCGTACAATTTTTCAAACCAAAGTAAATAATGATCATGGTTAATGTTTTCAGAGTGATATGAAATAATTCCGCCTTCTGTTATATCAAAATCTCCATCCCATAGTCCAAAATAAAATGGACGAAAATCAATGTCGCTACGCCTTTTTATAATTTCACAAAAACAACTCACTAAACAGTGCACTTTTATTGAAGTCATACTCTCATCCACTTTCCTAAAGGTTAGTTATTCACATTTACTTCTTGTAACTCCTCCATAAAATCAAGCAAAGATCCTACAGTAAGAAATGCCTTTGGGTCTACCTCATCCTCTGGAACGCATAGCTTTACATCCATTTCTATGTATACAATAAGCTGTAACATCATTACCGAATCTATATATAAATCTTGATTTAAGCGCATCGTTTCTTCTAAATGCGTTACATTTTTCAGTTCCATTTTTTCTATCATAATTTTTAACACGGCATTCTTTAACGCTTCCCGTCTCATGTTGTAACCTCTCCCATCTCTAGTAACTTTCTACTTACTTTTCCAGTTTTATTTTTAGGAATTTCATTTACACTTTCAATTTCATGCGGAACTTTATAAGAAGGTAAGTGCTGAATACACCATTCTCTTATTTTCACTGGATCAACATGAGAGATCACTTTCGCTTTAACTATTTCGCCCATCACAGGATGTTTCCCTCGATATACAATTGCCTCTTGCACACCTTCCAATTGAAGCATCGTTTCTTCTACCTCTATAGGAAAGACTTTTAATCCTGAGACATTAATTACATCGTCCATACGCCCCATAAAATGAATGCCACGCTCAGATTTATACCCTAAATCCTTCGTAAAAATTTCCTTATCATTCATTTTCACGACGATTTCTTCCGGTGCATTTTCATCTGAACCTATGCTTATACTTGCATGAGGTAGAGGGTTTCCTAAATCTAAATGGCTTTTCATATCATGACATATACTAATACAACCTGCTTCAGAACAACCATATTGCTGCATCATATATGTTGTCATTTTTTTTAGTTTATAAAATAGTGCTTCTGGCAAAGGCGATCCTGATGTCATAATTTTATGAAACTGGAACGTTCCTAATGGAAAACTCCCCATAATGTGTAACATAAGTGGTACTGCATATATAATATGTTTTTCTGTATTGCGAACTATATTTAATGCGAATTTAGGATTTTTGTTCGTAATGATTACAGGCTTGCTCCCCCTCGTAATTGCTGATAACGTACCACATATTAGTCCGTATGAATGTGAAACAGGAGCCATAACGATTGGCACTTCATCTACTTCACAGTTTAAAGCTTCATTATAGGCAGTAATTTCTGTATCAACTTCCGTCCATGCTCTACGAATCAGTTTCGGTTCTCCCGTAGTTCCCGAACTATATTGCAATAAAGAAGGCTCTTCTAGTAAAAAGTTCCCTACTTCTAATTTTGTAAAATCGCCATATTCTCCATATAAAATCCCTACACAATTTGCACGCTTTGCCATTTCAATAGCCGTTTCTTTTGGCGTATCTTCATGTATAAGTAATACTGATGATTTCTTTTCTTTTAAGAAAAACACAAGCGTAATAATATCGAATGGATCTTTCAGACAAAGTGCAAATCTATTTCCTTCTGCTTTTTGAAATTGTTCCATTTCCTCATAAACTTGTAATCTCAATTCAAAATCACTTTTGCTATACTCTTGTTTATTAACGATTAGCATAATTTCCCCCTGTAACAGCTGATTTTTGTTTCATAAGTTGTCTTACTCTATACAATGGATTTGGAACTTCATGAACAAGCGATTCCACATCCATATATAATCGACGTTTCGTTAATTGTTCAGCATAGAATGTAGGTGCATATAATTGAATATTTTCAAATCTACCTTTCAAATGTGGATATATTCTTAAATGATCTTCAATTTCTTCAACAACCATCATCCAAAAATGTTCTTCTTTCAATCCATATTCATCCGCAAGTACGAATGCTAATTCTCCTAAATTAAACAGGAATAGTGCATCTAACACCATCTCTTGCAAACATTCAATGCGATCCATTTCAAAGAAATCATTCATTTTTCCATTCGCATATGTTTTATGCATTTTAGTAAAGTCGGGACATTTGTCAACCGTTTTCAAATATGGACGATAAAACTCAAGCCCTTCATGAAAATCCTTTAACGCAATACGAACAGGCACCCCTTCTTTATGAACTAGAATCATATTTTGTCCATGTGATTCCAGTGCGATGCCATGCTCTACAACAAGATGTATAACTGGTATTATCGCTTTTTGAATAAGTAATTGTAGCCAATCCTTCATTCCATATTTATTCAACCACGCATCAATAATTGGTGTACCATCTTTCTCTTTAGCGTATAAACCATTAAAAGGAATTGCATCTTCTTGTGCATCTAAATACTTATGAATGCTTTCGCGCCAAATACATCCTAATGAACCATATATAGCTTTTTTATTCGTGTCATACGTTACACTGGAAAACTCATTTAACAAGATTAAACGTGCTTCATCCATTAAATAGGCGTCATTACTTACAACATCATTTAACCAATTTGATATTGCTGGTGCACTCACAACAGAGTATGGTTTCAGCGTACGAAGTGTTGAAGTGTTGAGTAAATTCATCGATAATTTAACGTACGGTTTCTTTGGACTCGTAATATTTCTTAATGTTCTCATTGACTGTTGCGCGCAATAATCGTCCTCTGATGTTCCTAAATAAATAATAAATTTCCCCTGTATATGATCCGCATAATTTGAAATGATGAAATTCACCCACTGCCATGGGTGAACAGGTATAAACACGTACTGTTTTGGATTACATCCCTTATTACGAATTCGTTCCATAAATTCTTCTAATTTACGATCGCCAATCTCCTCTTTTAAAAGGTTGTTATACATCACTTCATTCTCATAACCTACAGTCGCATAATTCTTATGCGCTGCAATCCATATGAGTTTTATTGGCTGCATAAATTCATAACCATATTGAAAATTGTCACGATATTGAAATCCAACACGTGCTTTATAACTAGGATGATATGGATGGCCGTCTATTAAATGGCTTTCAAACTCATCGTAAGATTTTTGAGTATATTCTCTCTTATTATTTCTTTCATATTGTGCAATCGTGTCTTTAAATATTGTTTGTTCTAATTCGTGTATAAAAGAATCTAATTTAGCTTGTTCTACACTAGTAACCCGAAAAACTTCTTCTAGAAATTGCGAGACAGATTGTATTTCTTGCTGTTCATCTTGAACTCTTACTATTAATGAGTCTAACGAAATACGTCCAAATGTCATCCGTTCCCTGCCATAGCATTTGTACGTGACACTTTTGCCTTCTTCATCAAGTCCTTGTATTAGAAAAAGAAGTTGTTCTTCTTTTTCTATGCGAACCGGTGTAATAATCCCCTCATAAATTAACGATTCTACTAATTGACGTAGCACTCTTCTTCGTACTGAAATGTAATCTTCTGATTCGAGCGCCTTCAATACTTTCGTATGATACATGTCCACTCTCATAAAACCCTCCACTTTATGACAAAATACCATTATTTGTATTACGTGAAATTTTAACGTTATTTATGAACGAACAGCCACTTCTCTAACGAGTGGATTATGTACTTGCACATAAATAGCTTGCTCCAATGGATTACTTAACTCATCGACATCGAAAAATCTCGTTAGTAAATTTGCTTTACACGCTAACTTATCTTCGTCCAATAATTCTCTTAAAAATGTAGAAGGTTCCCGGTTATATGGAAGAAATGATTCAAGTACAGACCTTAATTCCGAGAGAAGAATTTCCTCCTTAATTAATCCTGCTGTGCCAAAACCATTAATGAGGCCAAACATATGATTGAAAATTAAGTAGTAACGAAATCTCTCATCCACAATATAGTCGTCATATAAATTTCCAGTACGTTCTCCAATACCAGCTAATTCATTATTAAGCATCTCTTTCATTGAATTACAGAAATAAAATCCTTGATTATCACGGAAATAATATTTGACCGGATAACCATCTTTTAGCTGAACAACGCTATTTTGCTGATGAGCTTCTAATGCAACACCATACTGTAAATACATCCATACCATTGGCTTTAAAGAAATATTCATATATCGTCTAAACCACTCTAAGCTTACTTCTTCACAGCTTTTACTTTCTAAATCTGCTAGGCGATGAATAATATTCGATAACCGCGTACGCTCCCCAGGTATAGCGTCTTGAACTAGCCCAGCAATTAATGTTGCGTCGTTTGCATGTTCACTATAAAAAGGATTCTCACGAATAATCACTTCAAATCCAGATTCTTGTGTTCCATAATTTAATGTAATAAAGGCTGGATCACAAATAAAATCAAATCCTGGAAATCTTTCTCGTACTTCACCAATAGCCGTATTTAACATTTCCTTCCCTTCAAGACCACTCTCAAGTTCTTTCAGTTTATTAATACGCATTGAATTCGTTACTTTCACCGGAAATGAAAACTTAAGCATATACTTCGAATTGGGATGATATAGCGTCCTTAGTGATGATGTTGCCATATAATACTTACCTACAGGACCAATATACTCAAGCAATTCTTGAATTATCCAATCTTGTACGTAAGCTTGATGCAAGAGCCATTCTGCCTGAAGCGGATGAATTGGAATTAATGCATATTGATCTTCCTTACAGTACTTCGCTATAAATTCCTTACTAACCATCTCATCATTACTTAATCCTTCTTTTATAACCGTTGTTGTAGAATCTGATAATAATGATTTTTCATTTACTATACTTTTATGTGCCCGAAAATAATGAAGCTGACATTCCCCTTTTAATTCTGGAGAATACATTGCACTTTTCCAATCCAATATCCCCTGTCTACTCTTTGGTGTAGGATGAGTTAAATGCCCAAATAATAAAGACTGCTCCGCTTCTATAAAAGTTGTATGGAAACCGTATAATGCGGATGTATCTTCTATTCTCTCTTTTGTAAATTCCTCAATATTTTGACAACTACGGATAACTCGAAGCATAAGTTCCGCAGGATTCGTTCCTTCTCCGTAGTTGATCGACATCTCTTTTATTAAAAACGTAATAACTGTAACGTAATCTGCTGTAATAACAGAATTACTATCTCCAATTTGATAATAAAATTGTTCTCCAAACAAATGGCGATCTGTTGGTGATTTATATATAACTTCTCCATACAAAGTAACGTTCTGTGCCGATAGCCGACAACATAAATATGTGGGGACTGTATCTCTATTCAACGTATTACTGAAGATACTTTTCATTCTTTCATCCTCTGTAATCCATTCTCCACTCCCTGTTTCTCTTAAATAACAGTTTAAAAAGCTTTGTAATGTTGCATGTTCTGCGATTTGTTTCGCAAGCTGCATGTTGGTCCTCCTCTTTATATTAAAGCTATCGAAATTTTATATAATAAACGATAATTGAATGTCGTTATCAATTATGATTCTAATTGATAATGATATTCAATTCAAGAGTATATTTCAGAATTTTTTTATCTGATTTAATTTTTCTTGTTTTCTCTCTTTTCTTTAATCTAGTTAAAAATACAAGAAAAAAATACTCAGTTTCAAAATACATACTTATTATTTTTCATTAGTAATCTATCCAAAATGGTTAAACAAAAGAGGTATACCTTAATTGGTATACCTCTTTCAAACATAAAGTTTACATAATAATATTATTTAAGCAAATCTATATAACTTTTTGTATAACAAATTCAAATCTCTCCAACAATACGCTGTTTCTTCTACCCTTACTCTCTCTAAAAATTTCGTATCAATTTTTTCAGGGTTAAATTTTTCATAAAACTTTTTAGAAGGATTATTCGTAACAACCCAAACTAAAAGTGATTGCATATCATTGTTTATACAATCCGATAATAAAGCTTGAAATAACTTTTGTCCTATTTTCATTCCTTGATACTGTTGTAAAAGGTAGATTGCATATAATTCTCCATCACAATTATATGTACCAGTTCTTTCTACTCCCCCATCGATGAATCCAACTATTTCTCCATTTAAATTCTCTGCTACAAATCTAAATTGATGATTACCTTCTTTTTGAAAAATATCTTCCCATTGTTTTTCTCGTTTCTCATATGCTATATTATCTAGAATTTCTTCAGCAAATATCCCTTTATACACTGTCTTCCAACTATCAAAATGCACCTTTGCTATACCTTGTATATCATCCTTTATTGCTCTTCTAATATGTATTCCCATCATTTCTCCCCCCCTTATTACTCATCATTATATCAATTTCATTCCTTAAAAATCCAAATAAAAAAGAGTGAATTCACTTCACTCTTTTTTATCACAATTATCTACTTTCCACTTCAACTGAAACTACTCGATCAATCTCTTTCAGGGAACTATATAACTCTGTTGTATATAAATCTTCTGGAGCTAAAATAACCATCTCCAGTTGCTGAAATGCTCCACTATCTATATCTTTAATTTTCACGCGTTTCACATGCATGCCTAAATTTTTAATTTGCTTAAATATACCATCTAACTCATGATGCTCTTTAACAGTAATTTTTATAGATAAATCCTTTTGTCTTAATGAATACGGTCCTGCAATTTTCACAAGTTGCGGAAGTACATTAATCGCTAAAATAATTAAAACCATAGCAACTGTCGCTTGTAAATAAAATCCTGCACCAATTGCGATTCCTAAAGCTGAAGCAGCCCACACCATAGAAGCTGTTGTTAATCCAGAAATAACGTCATTACTTCTTCGTAAAATGACACCTGCGCCAAGAAAACCAATTCCACTAACAATTTGAGCGGCCAGTCGCATCGGATCCATATTTGTATGTCCTGGAACAGAATATACATGCACAGATTCAATTGAAACCATCGTAATTAAACAACTTGCTACAGAAATAACCATACTTGTTTTCACACCAAGTGGTTTATTCTTTAGCTGCCTATCTATCCCGATGAATAATCCTAAAAAGAGTGCTAAACCTAATTTGAGTAAAAATTCATATGACATATTCCCATTCTCCTTACTTTACAATGTTTCCCTTAGAATAACTCACTATAACTCTTTTATGATATCAATTCCAGTCTTTTCTATTCATTTAACGTAAAAAACCGAAAAAACATTTATAACGATGTTTCTCCGGCTTTTTATTACACTTTAGATTCTTCTTTATTTCTGATCTTTAATCTTAATTTCTGCATCTTTGTAGAATGCTAATTTACTGTCATTATACTCTTTTGTAAATTTGTTAAACTGCTCTTTCGACTTTTGTGCTTCCACATTTAATTCATTAACAGTTTTAACTTTTTCACCGATTTCTTTTAATTTCGTTTCTTTTACTTTTAATTTTTCATACAGTTCTTTTTCAGTCGCTAACACTTTCGTGTAATTTTCATTCATCTTTTGGAATGCATCATAACGATTCTTATACGACTCTTCTACTGCTTTTGCTTGTTTTTGTAACTTTTTATCTTCAAGCTTCTCTATATTTCCTTGTACAGATTTTGTTTCTTTCTGAGCTTTTTCTAGCATTTCTTTTTCATTTTTCAATACTTTTTCACGATCATCTACATTTGCAGTAGCTTGCTCTAGTTTCTTCACAACTGCTTCATTATGATCTTTGCCTTCTTGCAAAATTTGAGAATATAATTCTTGGCCTTGTTTCTCTAACTGCTCTAATTTTTTTGCTTCATCCACTAAAGATTTTTCTTGTGTTGCTGCTGTTTCAAAAGCTGTATATAAATTTTCTTCTGGCTTTTCACCGAAACAACCTGTTAACAACCCTACTGATAACGTTCCAACTACTGCTACTTTTCCATACTTCAACGTCAATTCCTCCATTACATACGGTTATCATGCCAGAAGTTCACTGGGAAGTGACTCTCTTCATGATAAGCTTCAAACTCATAACCTTTTTCTTTTAGCCCCTTTAAAATTGCTGGCACAGCAGCAACTGATTGCGGGTGAATATCATGCATTAAAATTACTTCTTGTGGTTTTGTTGCGTTTGTTAATACGTTTTGAGCAATTTGTGCTGCAGCTGCATCAACTGGCATTTTATTGTATCTCCAATCTAATGAATCAATTGTCCAATCCCATACTTTAAATCCGCCTTCTACCACTTTATTTCGAAGACCTTCATTCAATCCAGGCATCGAACCATATGGAGGACGTGTTAATTTAGGTGATTTCCCAATAATATTAGCGATTAAACCTTGATCTTCTTTCATCTCATTTACATACTCGCCATTTTTATA
Source organism: Bacillus sp. B2-WWTP-C-10-Post-4 (assembly GCF_009183805.1). NCBI lineage: Bacteria > Bacillati > Bacillota > Bacilli > Caryophanales > Bacillaceae > Bacillus > Bacillus sp. B2-WWTP-C-10-Post-4. The sequence continues at coordinate 28,774 of NZ_WEII01000028.1, forward strand.
TAACTTTGCGAAATTATGTGTCATACTATGCATGCCTACATAATGACCCTCAGCATTTTCACGCTTCACTAAATCAGGAAATTCTTTTACATTCGCTCCAATTAAAAAGAACGTCGCCTTCGCATCATGTTGTTTTAGCGTATTTAATAATTCAGCCGTATATTTCCCTGGCCCATCGTCAAATGTAAGATAAGCAACTTTTCTTTCTTTTCCATTAAAACGACTTGGTGCCGTTTTATTCATTTCAACTTTCGGCTGTTCACTTGCAAGCTGCACTACATTTTCTTGTTTCGCAACAGCTTTTGCTGGTGAAGTAATTGATTGAAACATGTAATACCCAATAGCTACTGCGGCAATCGCTATTAAAACGACTACTATTTGTTTAATTTTTAAAGCTTTTTCCATTCTATCGAATTCCTCTCCCTATTAATCTTATATATAAATCGCCCAATATAATTATACATCTATTTATTTTTATTTCACCATATAAATAGATTTTATTTGTATTATAATGGGAGTTTTATCAAAATTGTTGTTCCTATTCCTTCTTTGCTTGTAACACTAAGCGCACCGCCATGAAGCTCTACCATTTTTTTAACGATAGCTAAACCAATACCTGCACCTGCAGCATGATTATTAATTTGGTAAAATGATTGCTCAATATATGGTAAATGTTCTTTAGCAATTCCAATCCCTTCGTCTCTTACCTTAATCACTGCTTGTCCTTCTATTTTAGTTGCTTCAATGTGTATTGTGCTTTTTTCATGTGAATACTTAATTGCATTTTGAACAATATTCAAGAAAACTTGCTTTAGCCTATTTCGATCTCCCATCAATTCAATTCGGTCTATAGTAGTAATAAATTGAATTTCCTTCTCTTCCGATTTAGGAGTTAATTGCCAAATCGTCTCCTCTAGTATATCGTACAATTGCACCTTTTGTTTATATAAATTAAAATGATTTGATTGTAATCTTGAAAAATCTAGCAATTCTTCTACTAAATGAATCAACCTATCTGTCTCACCTGAAATAATGCCCATACCTTGCTTTATTTCTTCTTCTGTTAAATAATCTACTGTTTTTAACGTCTCACTCCAACCTTTAATTCCTGTTAAAGGCGTTCGTATTTCGTGCGAAATAGAAGCAATGAATTCATTTTTCATCTGCTCAGCCTTATCTATTTTATAGGCCATATAATTTAAACTATGTGCCAATTCACCTAATTCTCCAGGATAATCTTCTTTAATTTTTTGCTTTAATGTGCCTTCTGCAATTTGTGAAGAGGCTTGAATAATGGATTCAATTGGCTCAACAAATGAATTTGCCAAACGTCTACTAATTAAGAAGGCGACTCCCGAAATAACAATACCTACAGAAATAGTAAACGTAATAATTTCAATAATCTTTTTATTTACATTTGTTAAAACAGTCGTATATTTTAAAACACCAATAGTTTGTCCTTGATGTATAAGTGGGCTTAGCACCTCTAGTTGTTTTTTATTACCTTTCGTAGTAACTTGATTATACATTTCACCTTCTAATAATGATTGTGGAATATTCACTTTACCTTCTACCTTTTCACCACTTGAAGATTGTATAACCGAGCCGTGACGATCAATTAACTGTAATTCTGTTCCTTCTAATTGAAAGCTACTAATTATGTCACCACTATATTCTTGTAATCGAATAAAGTATAGTGAATTGTATTCTGAAAAAAAACGTGTACTCGTTTTCGCATGAGACTCTATATATTGCACAATACCATTATAATAGTATCGATAAATTGAGACTGAAAATACAACTTCAAATAATACAAGCATAAGTGTAATGACCGTCATAAAATATAAAGTCACTTTCCGTTTCATCTCATACTTTCCTTCCACACATATCCTTTTCCCCACACCGTAAGAATAAATTCAGGTTCTGATGGATTACATTCTATTTTTTGACGTAACCGTCTCATATTTACATCTACTACTTTCGTCTCACCTACGTAATTGGTTCCCCAAATCATATTTAAAATTTCATCACGCGAAACTGGCTTTGAAGCCTGATTCATTAAATACTGTAATATCATATACTCTGTAGGTGTTAAATCGACTAATTGTCCATCTTTATACAATCTTTCTTCTATAATATTTAACGAAAATGGACCTGACGTAACAATATTCGTTTTTTCTTCATGTACTTCTATTCTTCTTAATAAAGACTGTATACGTGCAGTTAATACTACTGGACTAAACGGTTTTGCAATATAATCATCTGCACCTATTCCTAGTCCTTGCACCTTATCTTCATCTTGTACACGTGCGGTTAACATAATAATACCCATTTTTTTATTTTCTTTCCTGATAGCCTTACAAACTTCTAAACCATCAATCCCCGGTAACATTACATCCAGCAGTGCTATATCAACAGTTTGTTCACTCAAAATCTGTAACGCTTCTTCTCCAGTAGTAGCTTCTATTACATAAAATCCAGCACGTTTTAAATTTAAAACAATAAAGCTACGGATCGTTAATTCATCTTCTAAAACTAAAATTTTTGACATAATTCCCACCTCCTACTCTTGTTGATAATCCGCTAGCGGTTTTATATATGCTTTCACTTTTTCAAATTCCGATTGCTTCGGTACTGCATATACGTGAGAAGCCGTTTTAATTGCTGCGCTGTAGCCTTTTATATTGAACCATTCTTTCCGCTTAAAAATATGAACTTCAAGCCATATTTTATTTGTTCTTGTATCCAAAAACTTTTGAGAATTTGATTCTTTTTGCTGATCTGGTATTGTAATTTTCCCTATTAACTCTTTAGGAATTTTCACATAATACCCTTTTTCTATATCTATATATCGTTCTTCAATTGGTTTAATTCCAGATTCACTCCACTGTATGTAACGTTCAAAAAGCGGACTATCACCATGTGATTTATCCTCCCAACCTTTTGGACGTACAGTACGAACAAATTCAATAATGCCGTCTTCATTAACATCTTTACTTTCTACAACATATTCATTAAATAAATCTTCTTTCCCACCTATAGGTAATACTTCATAATGATCCTGATCAAATTTTGCTACATAAGTTATACCTGAATGAGCCCCTGTTCCCGCATCGATTACAACTGCCTTTAATGATTTAGAAATACGGCCCATTTGTATTCTTTGAATACTATTTATATACGGATCAAATGTAACCTCTGACAATACCTTAAACTTTTCAATGAACTGAACCTTCAACTGTTCATCTTTCATATACGAAACAAGGCTTATGTCTTTAAAACCATTTTTGTTTAAATCATCTATAAATAACTTTGTATACTTCTGTCTATAAAATTCCTTTATATCGTCACTCTCATCGGAAAAAACATACATTGTGTTTTCTAATAAATCACGATTGGTAGTTATTCCTATCAATAGTTCCTTTTTCCCACTCCCTGTGAAATCTCCTACCTCAACAATATCTACTTCTTCCCCATCAAATGTATATGTTGACTTCATATTCCATCCATTATTTTTCTTCTCATATACGGCTAAATATATATGATAATCTTCATTAGGTATTTTATATACGATGACAGCTTCTTTTTTATTATCTCGTTCGAAATTCATTGACCATGTCGTCTGTTTATCTCTATTAGACATTGGAGTAAGTAAGCGATAATTAACAGGTAAATCTTTATCAATTTGTTCCTTTAATTCATTAATCCATTTTTCATTTGTAGGAGCTTCCATTAGACTTGTTGGAGCTTCAGACATTTTACATCCAGTCAATATAAAGATAATTCCCATCATGCTTAACCATTTCTGCATATGATATCTTTCCTTACCACAAATTTTGAATATGTCCTTTTACTTTTTTACCTATCCATTATACTCATACATATGAGTATAATTTTTCTAAACTAAAAAATCGTTACAGAAAAGTTACAAATACATTCCAAAAAAAAAGATTGGCAAAAGCCAATCTTTTTTTATTATTCGTTTCGGACTGATTTTGGCGTTACACCTAAATGATCATTTAATTTTTTTGAAATATCTTTTACATTTTTTTCATTTGGAATGTAATAATAAATACCACCGATACGTTTATCTGTACCTTCTATTTGCATTTTTTCCATTTCCAAATTAGATCCTGCCATATTTTTTGTAATGGCAAGCATATCGTCAAATGTTAAGTTCGTTTTCATATTTTTATCAACCGCATCTAGTAAAGAGCCCATTTTGCTAATTGATTGAACAGACATCGCTTTTTTAGCAATTGCTTCTATTACAAGTTGCTGTCTCTGTCCACGCATTGCGTCACTATCAATTTTACGCGTTCTTGCAAGTGCAAGTGCTTGTTCTCCATTTAAATGTTGGTAACCTTTTTCTAAATGGATCATACCAGCTTGGTCTTTACTATCTTGTTCAGTGAAAGTAACTGGTACATCAATATCAATACCACCAATTGAATCGACAATTTGTACGAATGATTCAAAGTTAAACTTCACATAATAATCAACAGGTACATTTAAAAATCTTTCCACCGTATCGCGTGTGCTTTCTACGCCACCAAATACGTGAGCATGAGTAATTTTATCTAATTTTTTTCTAGTTGGAATGTAAACACGTGAATCACGTGGAATACTTACTAGCTTAACAGACTTATCATCTTTATTAATTGTTGCTAATAAAAGTGCATCTGTTCGAACTGCTTCGCCATATTGGCTTTTTCTCATTTCACTTCCATCTACACCCATAATTAATATTGAAATATTATCCTTTAAAGGTTCGACTTCTTTATCACGCTTTGATGACTTATCAATTTTTGCATACGCATCATTTACAACAGCTTTTGCTTTATTATATATAAACGAACCATATCCTACTCCTCCAAAAATAAGTAGGAAAAATGGAATTAATATGAACCATTTTATTGACTTTCTTTTAGAACGCTTTTTATTACTTCTCGTATTTTGTTCTAATTCAGAGCTCATACCCATTCGCCTCTCTTTCTCTTTACCAAGTATAATGTAAGTCTATTTATCTTCATATTGAATTTCCTTTCACTAACCTTACAATTTTGTAAGGTTACTACTTAAACCCAATACGTATTCCATTTCACATTATACTCTCGTACTTATTTTTGGCAAGTCACTATTTACCATTTTCAAAAATTTAGCATTTCGCAACATGCGGATTTACAAATTTATTAACTCTTTCATTTTAAATTAGAAATGTCTTTTTCTTAACAAACGATATGAATAAAGAATCCAGCTAATTATAAAATCTCTATGAATACAGTATATTTGACGTTATTATTTCTCAAACGGCGTATACACGCTTTTCTTCCCCTGATTATCAATGTAAGCCGACTTTGCTTTTATTTTCGTTTTTTCTACTTCCATGTCTTCATTTGAGAAGTTCACAATGATTTTAATATCTTTTCCATAAGAAACAGATTGTACTAGCTTATCTTCTGACAAATACGCAAAATTCGTCATCTCTTCTTTTACTGCTTTTTCATGAACTTCATTCCAAACTTTTAGATGCTCTGTAATTTCTTTTTTATGCTTATTCCACTCTACTTCATCTAAATGGTACAACGGAGGAACATTATACAATAATTCAGACAGCATTCGATTTCCAACTTCATCTTTTGCCTTTAAACTTCCCCATTCCCAATGATGTGTTGTAATAACGGAATCATTGTATACTAATTTATATAATGGTACCGAATATACTGGGTTTAAATATACTTGTTTATATTCTTCTTTCAATGGTACTTGTTTTGCATATTTTTCAGGCACATTTTGATTTGGTGACCAATATCCACCGACATAATACGGACTTGTTTTATTTTTCCGCATATCTTCATCGTCCCATTTAATAACAGGTGTTTCAATTCCGTGTGCAAATGCAATCGTACTACTAGCAAAATCATTTCCACCTTCAGAACCAACGACCATACCCTTTTCTTGCGCAATGTAGTCCATTCGTTTTAAACGTGCTTTTAAATCTTGCTCTTGTGTCGTTATATGTTTCGCTGAATAGTCATCGTAAATTTCACCTGTCGCATCACAATCAATAAACCATGAATTATATTTAGGACCATTTTGTAATATATCATTCATGCGTTCCTTTACACTAGGCAGCGATAAAGTCGGGTTTAACTTGCGACCTCTGCCTAAAAAGCCTTGCACCTTTTCTCCGTTTTTCTTCGTTACAGTAGCCTCTTCATATAATGATGGGTCATTAAAGGATGCTGTGTTCCAATTTTTATCACTTTTTTCGTGAATGGAATGATATGAATCATACGGACCAACTAAATACCCCATTTCCTTCGCTTTTGTCACGAAATTAGGTTGCATAAATCCTTGTTCCCAGTTCGGCAGACCAATCCACGCTTTTTCTATTCCTACCTCTTTCATTTCCTTTAGTATGTCCGTTCCATCTGCATTACCCCATTTACTTACCTCTTCAACCGCATCACCAAGTAGCGACTTTAATAAATGCTTATTTAAGCTATACAATTCTGTGTTCGTTAAGTGACCTACACCTTTCTTTAATAGCACACTAGCTTCCTGATCAACGTTTTGAAAAATATCCTCTTTATAAAATTCCTTCATCGATAATACTTCGTTTATATAACGTAAAATAACATTTTTTTGATACTTATCAATGAAATCTTGTTTACTTACTTGATCTAATACATTCAGTTCCCCAGGCTCTGAACTATTCTTTTGAATAAGTTCTTTTATATGACTAAACAGCGGGCTATTTATTTGCTCCCTTAGTTTTGGCCAATTTATATTATTTTCTGATAGACCATTTTGATTCCAAAAATAAAAATGCGCCGCTCCATATAACTTTTCGATTTCTTTATTTTTTCTAGCCTTTTCTTGTAATGTTTTAAATTCACCTTTTCGAACAATATCATCCTTATACATTTTAGCAATGCTTACCGCATCATTATTTGTCACATATAATTGAAATCCATATGTTTTATTTTTATTTATGCTCGGAAATTCATGTGTAAAATCAAATCCTATTTTCGGATCCGAATGAAACTTCAATTCATTATTAAACATATTGTTTGCAATATATACAATTGAATATTTCGAACCATTTAATGCGAAAAACTTCATAGAAAATGATTCAGCAAATGAATATGCATCATCCTTTAAAAACTTCTTCCAATTCTCATCATTGCTCGGAATTTGCTTACCCTCCCATAACGGAAGTGTATAATTTTCAGCTTCTACTTTCGGCCATGTAAAGCTTTCTGCACCAGTCGATTCCACGTCAATGTTTAAGTGGTCTTTTTTCTTTTCTAATTTTATTTTTACTTTTTGATCTGGATATTCCCACGATGTACGATCCTTTTCTTTTTTTACATTCGATACCTTCATTTTCGGTAGGGGTCGTGATGCCTGTTCCTTTACCCCCTCATGTTCTACAGTTAATGTGAATGTTTCTGGATTTACATCATAAGTAAAATCTTTATACGTCGATTTCTTTATTTTAGACTCTTGTACAGCATTACTACCTTTTACGTCACAACCGACTAAAGTCGAAAATGGCATAGTTGTTAGAAGACATATCGCTATCATTTTTTTCATCCTCTGCACCTCCACCAATGAATATACAGGTGGTTTGTTACAGGAATGTGGCAAAAAATAATAGAGCTAGCATTTTGCTAGCTCTATTTGGATTATTAAAAGTTGATATGAACAACTATAACTTGCTTAGAAGATATGTAATACAGTAACTGCATTTTTTCTCAACAATTATGAAACTAAACAAATCAAAATTTTAACAAGCATTCTTTAACTGAAAAAATAAGTGTATACAATGTATCCTAAAAGTAGTACTAAAATGATTATCCCTGTACCTTTCCAATTCATACCGCCTGCTATATCAACTGGACTACCTGTTTCCGCTCTATTGAGTCCGTCATGTAAAGAACCCGTAGGATTACTTTTTAATTCACTTTGTCTCATACGCTCTCTTTTTTCTTCTGGTGACTCTTTATTCATGTAATCACCTCCAAAATGAATGCACTCTTTACTTACATTATTCAAAATCAACATTTGTTTTATATTTTTTCCGAAAAAACCTAATTTAAAATAGGTTTGCAACGTAAAGAAAGCTAGCCATGCCAGCTTTCTTTACGATCCAATATGCTCTTCCTTATTTACAATAATACCTTTATGGTCGATTTCAAGCTCACATACTTTCATATCTGTAAATACTCTCGCTAATTGCTCAGCGATTTCTTGACGTTCCTCATATGGCGTTAATATAAAAATAGATGGTCCCGCACCGCTAAGTGCTGTACCGTACGCACCAAATTCTTTTGCGCATTTACGAATAGATGGTAATAACGGTACGAGTTCTAAACGATATGGCTCGTGAAAATGGTCTCTCTCCATCATTTCACCTACAACTTCCCACCGCTTTTGACATAATGCAGCTACTAATACGTTACTTATCGCACTAGCTTTAACTGCCTCATGAAACGGAAACATCTTTGGTAATACAGATCGACTTTCATCTGTATTTAATTCTTCATTCGGAATAAGAGAAATTACCCCTAACTCCTTGCTCTCAATTCTTACGACGGAAATATCCTTTCCATCAAGTGCTCCGATTACAGTTCCACCTAATATAGAAGCAGCAACATTATCAGGATGTCCTTCAAAATTTGTAGCAATTTGAACTTTTTGATCAGCAGTTAAGTTCAAATTGCCTAGTTGATTCGCAAGTTCTATCCCAGCTACAATCGCTGATGCACTACTTCCTAGCCCTCTTGTTAATGGGATATTACTAGTAACTTCTATTATATGGGGTGATATAGAAGGACAGACTTTACATGCCGTGCTAACGATTAAATTTTTATCGTCTGTCGGAATTGATTCTTCAAAGGAATGGATTACTTGCCATTTATCAGCTTTTTCTTTAACCACCACATCTAAATACAATGACAAAGCTATTCCAACTGAATCAAATCCAGGACCAACATTTGCCGTACTAGCAGGGACACGAACACTTAATGGTATCACGACATAATCACCCCTTTAATATGATCTTTAATCTGTTCTATATCATTTGACAAACTTGCGATGTCTAGTTGATTTGAAGAAATAGCGATATCAGGATCCTTCAAACCATTTCCAGTTAATACTGCAACAACTGTTTCTCCCTTTTTGATTTTTCCAGATTTAACATGTTTAATTACGCCAGCTAATGAAGCATTTGATCCTGGTTCAGCGAAAACTCCTTCAGTTTTTGCTAATAACCTATACGCATGTAAAATTTCTTCATCTGATACCATATCTATTTCACCACAAGACTGCTCGGAAGCCTCTACTGCATACGACCAACTTGCTGGGTTACCGATGCGAATCGCTGTTGCAATTGTTTCAGGTTCTTCAATTACATGCCCTTTTACAATTGCAGCTGCTCCTTCTGCTTCAAAACCATGAATTCTTGGCTTCTTATAACCTTTTTCTTTCTCATATTCACAGAAACCTTTCCAATATGCTGTAATATTCCCTGCGTTCCCAACAGGGATAGCTAGAACATCTGGTGCATTTTGCAATTGGTCACAAATTTCAAATGCTGCCGTTTTTTGTCCCTCAATTCGATAAGGATTCACTGAATTTACTAATGTAATCGGCTCTTCTGCAGCAATATTTCTTACAGCCTTAAGTGCATCATCGAAATTCCCTTCTATTGAAATAATTTCAGCTCCATAAGCGACCGCTTGCGCTAATTTTCCATGCGCAATCTTTCCTTCAGGGATTACGATTATACATTTCATCCCAAGACGTGCCGCATATGCTGCAGCTGATGCTGATGTATTACCTGTTGATGCACAAATGATTGCTTCTGAACCTTCTTCTTTCGCCTTAGCAACTGCCATCACCATACCACGATCTTTAAAAGAACCTGTCGGATTCGCTCCTTCGTACTTACCATATAGCTGAATCCCTAATTGCTTTGATATATTTAATAACGGAATAAGAGGTGTATTTCCTTCCATTAAACTGACATCAGGTGTGTTTTCATTCACCGGTAAATAAGAAGCATATTGTTTCAATAGTCCTTTATACATATTGTTTTTCCTCCTCAATAATGTAGTAACTGTTTATTTCACTTGCGACAGCTTCTATCGCTCCTAAAACTCGTTCGAATTGATACTTGGAAGTTCGATGTGTCACAACAACAACTTCTGCCAGTTCACGGTTTAAAGGTAATTGAATAACTTCTTTTAAACTTACAGAGTAATTAACGAAACATTCTGTTATTTTTTGTAACATCCCAGGCTCATCTCGTAATGAAATACGCAAGAAATATTTCGAAACTACTTCTTCATCACCTTGTAATTCATAAGGAACTGGTTCTTTTAACGCACTTTTATTTTTCGGCACTTGATTCATATTTTTAACAATGGAAATAATATCACTTACTACAGCAGAACCAGTTGGCAACTTTCCAGCTCCAGGTCCGTAAAACATTACTTCTCCTACCGCTTGACCGTGAACATATACTGCATTAAATTCATTATTCACATTTGATAATGGATGCTGGCTCGGTAAAAGCGTCGGTTCTACACTTAAATGAATGGCTGATCCTTGTTTTTCTGCTTTCCCAATTAACTTCATAGTAAATCCTAACTTTTCAGCCATTTGTAAATCTTCTTTTTCGACCTTTCGAATCCCTCTTACTTGCACATCATCTAATGAAACATTCATCGAAAAACCTAAGTTTGCAAGAATTGCTACCTTTCTTGCCGCATCTAGTCCATCTACATCTGCTGTCGGATCCGATTCTGCAAAACCTAATTTTTGCGCTTCCTGTAAAGCCTCTTCATAAGACCACCCATTTTGACTCATTTTTGTTAACATATAATTTGTTGTACCATTTACAATTCCCATTATTTTTTCAATTTGATCTGATGCCAGCCCGTCAGTTAGTCCTCTTAACACTGGAATACCGCCTGCTACGCTCGCTTCATAACATAAATCACAATCATTATCGTTCGCCAGTTGAAGAAGCTCTGCACCATATACAGCCATTAAATCTTTATTTGCTGTTACGACATGTTTTTTATTTCGTAAAGCCTTAACAATATGCTGTTTTGCTTCTTCAATTCCGCCCATTACCTCTACTACAATATCAATATTTGAATCATTTAGAACTTCATCTGCATGACTTGTTACTGCAATTCCATCAATACAAACATCGCGTTCTTTTTCCAAATCACGTACAACGACTGTTTTCACTTTCACTTCGTATCCTGTATCAAGTGCGATTTTTTTATAATGTTCTTTCAAAATATGAACAACACCACTTCCGACCGTACCTAAACCTAATACCCCAACATTTATAACGTTATTCATCTTCTAATCTCCTCCTAAAAGTTTAATTGTTACATCTATAAATCACCTTACTCTGCTTTTTTGTCATGCAGGTGGTGGTTATTTCCGTACTTATAAATCGTTTCATATTACCGCACCTCCTTTCAAAGTAAAAAACACACCCATCCCTAGGAAAGGGACGAATGTGTTTTCGTGGTTCCACCCTTGTTCCAATCTAGACGTATTTCCTCCTAGATTGCTCAAGTTCAGATAACGGCTGATACCGCCAATAATTACTAGATTACTCGTTCACTATTGAAGTTCAAAGGTGGTAAAATCATTTCTCGTGTTAGGAAGCTCACACCCTTGGCTTCCCTCTCTGTAAACCGTAAAAATGATTTCGTGTCCTTATCGTTACTTTTTCGTTCATGTTTATTTGTTAACTCATTATACTCGCATAAAAAACAAAATCAATAATATTTTTTAATTATTTTAAATTTTCAATCTCTTATACTATAAAAAACACACTCATCCCTAGGAAAGGGACGAATGTGTTTTCGTGGTTCCACCCTTGTTCCAATCTAGACGTATCTCCTTCTAGATTGCTCAAGTTCAGATAACGGCTGATACCGCCAATAATTACTAGATTACTCGTTCACTATTGAAGTTCAAAGGTGGTAAAATCATTTCTCGTGTTAGGAAGCTCACACCCTTGGCTTCCCTCTCTGTAAACCGTAAAAATGATTTCGTGTCCTTATCATTACTTTTTCGTTCATGTCTATTTGTTAACTTATTATAGTTATCAAATTTTTAAAAAGCAAGCCTATTTTTACTAACTATTTTCAAAATAATTTTTTATTATATTTCACAATAGCATTATGCAACTGCCACTCAATTTACCTATTTTGTCATTTCTCCAGTTTATAAATCAACGGTTCATATATAAAGTGAAACTTTAATCAGTGGGGATTTTGTTCATCCCCACTGATTATTAGCCTTCACCAATCGGGCTTTTACGGGCAGTTGATCCCCACCTAACTTCTTTGCTTTCGCTGAATTTTGAGGTAGGGGTGTTACTGCCCGTTAATGCGGGATAAATCCCCATTCTAAAACCCGTACATACTCACCTTACAAAATTATATCAATAAAATTTTTAATACAATCTTTTTGTATAACTTTCTTCTAAAGAACGTGCAACATCTTCTTCTGAAGCATTCACTTTCGCATGCTCTAACAACATTTTTGCTGCTGAAGGTAACTCTTTTTTATGTAACCAAGATTCTGGATCCCATATCTTCGAACGAATAAACGCTTTTGCACAATGAATGTAACACTCTTCTATTTCAACAACAATTCCAAGCAACAGATTACGTCCATTCGCCTGCATTTCTTTCAAAATTTCTTCATCGTTTGTAATATACGCTCGGCCATTTATTCTAAGTGTCTCCCCAAGACCTGGAATAAAAAAGATTAGTCCTACACGTGGATTTGAAATAATATTCAAAATGGAGTCTATACGACGATTTCCTGGTCTTTCTGGAATGATAATTTTATTATTATTGAGTACGTATACAAATCCAGGTGCATCTCCTCGCGGCGAGGCATCACACTCCCCCAACTTATTTCCAGTGGATAATACTAGAAAAGGAGATTTAGAAAGAAAATCTACGCAATGGTGGTCTAATGATGAAATGACTTTTTTCAACGCTCGCTCACTTGGTTGCCCCAATATTTTCCGTAACTCTTCCTCTGTTGAAATAATCGATTTTATTTCCGTACGCTCTATCCCCACTTATAACCACTCATTTTTCTTTATTTTCCCAAAATTCAATACAAATATTGTATAATAAAATTTGAGGAAAGGGGAATTAAAATGACAGAGTGGTTAACAATATTTGATCCTGAAAGAAATACACTTGGGAAGAAATTACGTGATGAAGTGCATCGTGACGGCGATTGGCACGAAACATTTCATTGCTGGTTTGTAGAAAAAGATAATGAAGATATGTTTTTATATTTCCAATTACGCTCTAAAAATAAAAAAGAAGCTCCATGTATATGGGATATTACTTCAGCTGGACATATTATGCATGATGAAGATGTACAAATTGGTGGTCTTCGTGAAATTGAGGAGGAATTAGGGCTTTCCTTTCAAACTAATGATTTAACATACAAGGGAATCTTTAAAATAGATTATGAAATTTCAAATCTTACTGATCGCGAGTTTTGTCATATGTATTTTCACAACGTCATCAATCCACTTCCATTCGCACCAGGTGAAGAAGTAGACGATGTGATGAAAGTACATGCAACTTCTTTTCTACAACTATTAAAAGGAGAGATTTCATCTTTAACGACTATTTCAGTCTTAAACAATACACCGATTACGATAACATTTGAAGATATTTATCCGTATGATCTTGCATACTATGAATTTGTTATAGAGCAAGGAAAAGAATTATTAAAAAATAATAGTTTATAAATAAAATAGGACTCTTAGCATAATATTGCGTAGAGTCCTATTTTTTATTATTGCTCAAGTGCCTTCAATCTTTTCTCTACTCGTATGAATAAGCGAATGATTAGTACTAGCATAAAGATCATTATAGCTAACGTTGTATGGGAGTATCTAAACAGTATACTAATAACACTTCCAATTAACATCATGATGAATCCATTTTGCTTCATCACTTCTGCACTATACCTGTTACCCGCACCCCATAATTCCTTATTTTTCATAGATCGTTTCGTACGATAACCATATGCCGCATTAATATCGGTCGGTGGATTCTTTTGAAGAATAATTGCCGCAAATATAAAAATAATACTAATCAATATGCTTATTCCTATGTTTACTAGTGCATAAATCAATTATATCCCCCCTAACTTACACTTTCATTATACGACATAAACCTTATTTTCCCAATTCATAACACATTCACTTTCTTTCTTTTGATGTCTGGAACATACTTGGAAGTGTTACAAAACGTGCCCCTTTCGTTTTTAACTGCGGAATGATTTTGTCTAGTGCATCTACAGATCCTTGTAAATGCCCACCTGGTGTTGAATGTTGGAGGATGACACTTCCAGGAAATGAATTCCCTAACACATTATTTGTAATCGTATCAGCACTCACACCTTTCCAATCAACCGTATCAACACTCCACTGTACAATCATAAAATTTTGCTCTGTGGCCCATTTTAATTGATTTTCAAGTATTTCACCGTATGGCGGACGTATAAACTTCGGTGCATAACCAGCTAAACGATTTAATATTTCTTCCGTTTTTATAATTTGATTACGGTACTCATCCTCATTTACTTTCGCTAAGTTCGGATGACTATACGTATGATTACCAATTACATGCCCTTCATTCGCAATACGCTTTACTACGTTCGGAAATTTTTCTGCGTTTTCACCAAGTAAGAAGAAAGTCGCTTTTACATTATGTTGTTTTAACTTATCTAAAATTTTTGGCGTAAATTCTAAATCTGGTCCATCATCAAATGTAAGAGCTACTTCCGCTTTATTGTACGGTCCGGAAAATGCGTACGCATATTTTTCGACCCATGAAAATGGTGTCCACGATCCACGCTCATATGCTTTCATTTGTACTTCATAGTTTTGAGGGGTATATACGTATGGCAATGAACTTATATAGTCTCCATAATAAAATGAGTCATATGGCATATAGGCGTATGAAACATCTCGTTCTAGTCCCCAATGATATGGGGCAAACATTTGTGGCGAATAAAAATAATACATAATAAAAACCTCCCTAAAGTTTCATATGTGATTCATCTGCACTTTGTTAGAGAAATTGTTATTCATAAACAAAAAATAAGACTGTCCTTAATTAGGACAGTCTTGCTGCTTTATATTATTAATAAATCGATGTACTATCTTTCGGCAAAGCTTTCACATGTTTTAAATAGTTCGTCACTTTATCATCATCATCTTGCGGATATTGATATTCATACGTGTTAGCAATTTCGTTCGCCACTTCCCTAAATAAATCACCCATGACAAAGAATGAATCCCATATGTTTTCATATTCTGCATTAGAAAATGTTCTTTTAAATTGCTCCCACATATCTTCTTCAATATATTGCTCAAAATGCTTTCCAAACTTCCCTGTATTAACTGTAAAGTCTGTTTTCATACCAATATACCATTCTAGCATTACGATGAACATATCTCGCACTGGTCCTTCAAGCATTCCTTTTGCATAAGAAAGCTCCTCTCTCCATAACCCTTTTGCGATATTCGTACTACACCACCAAAATTCATTACAGCAATCTAAAAACTCTTTTTCTGTAGGCTTTTTTACTAAGTAATCTTTATCGCTTGCTGGCGGGAATTCTTCCAGACAATTATCTTTATCAAGAAGCAGTTTACTTAAACTATCTTGTCCAACGAACTTTTTTATTAACTCAACTGGAACTAGCGTTAAATCAATCCGATTCCCATCCATGAACTGCATTAAATATGGAAACTTCCCATCTTCATCTGGTGGAACTAACGACATTTCTTCTGGCATTTGTACAATCATTATTTCTCCAAATCTATGAATCCAATTATGATTAGACGTAAAAGATTGTATATCATTTACAACATACATAATATCATAGTCTTGAAAACAATCTCTTTTCACATTTGGATTTACACGCGATCCATTCATGATGACAGCTCGAATTCTTTCATCCTCTATTGCTGTATTTATAATTAAATCTAACATTTCTTTTTCAGTTCTCATCTACTTATAGCCTCCAATTTTTTAATATACAATAATGCTATGTATACTGGAGGTCCACGAGCTAATCTCGTTATACACGATACATGTTATAATTTTTGAAACTTCTTTCTCATCCTTTTCCCTCCTTACATCACTCTTTTACAACTGCCATTCCTTTCAATTTACCAATGCTTTCTACCATTCGCCTTTAATTATACCGAAAATTCTGTCTCTAATACAAAAAATAAAGAAGGGACATCTCCCCCTTACAGAATAGATATCCCTTCTTTTAAAGTTAAATTTAATTCCTATGGATTAGTAGACCAAAGCCCAGCAGATTTAATAAATGTACGTTTATTTAATTTCAGCTGCGCTACGATAAATTCTGCAATATCTTCCGCTTGCATTACTTTATCAGGGTTTCCATCAGTTAATCCTAAATCTACAGCCATATCAGTTGCTACTGTACTTGGAGTTAAAGCTGTTACACGAATGTTATGTTTGCGAACTTCCATCGCTAACGATTCTGTTAAACCAAGGACACCAAATTTAGAAGCACTATATGCACTTGTTACAGGTGCACCTTTTTGTCCTGCTGTAGATGAAATGTTAATGATATCACCAGATTGTTGTTCAATCATGCTCGGTAAAGCTGCACGAGTTGCATAGTATACACCCATTAAGTTTACTTGAATGATTTTTTCCCAATCAGCAACGTCTAGTTCTAAAAACTTACCGAATTTAGAAATACCAGCGTTATTAATTAAAATATCAATAGATCCTAAACCATTTTTTAACGTTTCAATCGCAGTTGTTACTTCTTCGTATGAAGAAACATCTGCAGTTGCAATAACAGCTTTTACGCCTTCTGCTTCTACTTCTTTCGCTACAGCTTTTAAGTTTTCTTCTGAGCGAGCTAAAAGTCCTACATTTACGCCTTCTTTCGCTAATGCAATCGCTACAGCGCGACCAATCCCTCTACCTGCTCCTGTAATTAAAGCATTTTTACCTTGTAATAATTCTGCCAAGTATAACACTCCTTAATCATTTCAGTTATGTATTATATTAAAATTGTATCTATCTTTATGTAAAAAGGCAATGATGCACTTTCATGTGCGTAGGTTACTTGTAGGTAACTATAGAAAGTTTTTATTTATAAGTTTCATTTTTTTACCATTATTCATGTAAAATAAAAACAAATCCAGCATAGGGGAGTGTATGAGTATGAAAGCGAAGGAAAAGCTTATCAATATAATTGCAGTAACGGTAAATGCATTTTTAAAGAGAAATAGTGTTAGAAGGTTCTCCTTCTAACACTATTTCTCTTCATGATTTGGCATACGCACAATAAATTCAGTACCTTTTCCTTCCTCACTCTCAACTTTTATTTCCCCATGATGAAGGTCGAGTACTTTCTTTACAATAGCTAAACCTAAGCCACTTCCTCCATAGGCACGATTTCGTGAAGAATCCGCTTTATAAAAACGCTCAAAAATATGTTGTTTCTGTTCTTCTGATATGCCAATTCCTGAATCACGGATACGCACTTCCACTACTGTCTCATGTTCCTTTAACTGAATAGTAATCGTACCACCGCTTGGAGTAAATTTAATACTATTATGAATTAAATTAATCCACACTTGACTCATACTTTCTTGGTCAGCAATAACATGTACTTTTTCTAAATCTAGTTCTAACTCAATTTCTTTTTCAGCCCAGAGTGGTTCACTATTTAACACAATTTGCTTTAATTGTTGATCTAATCGATAGCTCACTCTTTCTGGTATATATTCTTCTGATTCTAAAAGAGTTAGCTTTAGTAAATTTTGACTTAGTTTAGATAATCTCGTTGTTTCAGTTTCAATAATGGTAAGATAATGCTTTCTTTTTTCCTCAGAAAAATTATCTTCTTGTAGTGCTCTAGCAAATCCTTTTATAGAAGTTAATGGTGACTGTATTTCATGAGAAACATTCGATACAAATTCTTGTCTCATTTTCTCCATCGTATTCAGTTCATCTGTCATATCATTTATACTTTTTACGAGCACGCCAATTTCTCCATCATACTTTTCTTCATTTCGTATTTTTACGGAGAAGTCTCCTTTTGCAATTTTTTGTATCGGTTCAATAATAGTCCAAATCATCGCCTCTCGTTTTGGTCTCATTAATATTCCAATCAATGTCCAAATAAGAATAATAAATACAAAACCGACCATATCACTAATTAGAAAGGCAACAAACGGCGATACGTTTACGTCAAAAGCATTCAATATACTAGTTGCTACATAAAATGCGATAGACCAAATGATAGTAAGAAAAGAAAAGAGCGCTAATACCGCTCCAAATACTTTCAGCATCTTCAACTTACTCATTCGTTTTCTTTTTCTCATTTACTTACCTCTAAGCGATACCCTAATCCTCTTATTGTTTTAATACTAAATTTCGACTGCTCTTCTTGAAACTTCTCACGTAACCGATTAATATGAACGTCTAGTGTACGCTCATTCCCTTCAAAATCATATCCCCATATTTCTTCAATTAATTGCTCTCTCGAACAAGTTCTTCCCGATTTAGACCCTAAAGTAAAGAGCAGCTCAAATTCTTTTAACGGTAATGTAACCGTTTGTTCTCCAGATGTAACTTCGAATGTTTTACGATTTAATAATACATTTCCAACTTGAATCGATTGGGAAACTGTAATTTGGTAACGTTTCAATAATGCCTTTACTCTCACTACTAATTCTATAGGGTCAAATGGTTTTACAAGATAATCATCTGTCCCAAAGTGAAATCCTTTTACTTTTTGTGATGTTTCCCCTTTGGCAGTTAGCATCAGAACCGGGATATCATAGTATTTTCTTAATTCAAAACATACATCAAATCCATCCATATTTGGCATCATGATATCAAGAATAACCATATCGACTTTTACGTCATCCATTTTCTGAAGTGCATCTACTCCATCAATTGCCTCATATGTTTGAAAACCTTCTCGTTCTAAAAATACCGAAACGAGTTCTCTAATGTGTGGATCGTCATCTACTATTAAAATTTTAGGTATCAAAGGAACCATTTCCTTTCTACTTAGCATCTAATATATTGTTTAAAAATGAATCATCAGTTGAGTAAAATCCCACTGATGATTCATTTTATAATGCCCCCTCTTTAATTTTCAATTGCTGCGTTGCAAACTCACGATACATATCATGCGTCTGTAATAATTCATCATGCGTACCACTACCTGTAAGATTCCCTTTCTCAATAAAGACAATTTTATCTGCATCTACAACAGTAGAAAGTCTATGCGCAATCACTAACGTTGTTCTGCCTTTCATTAAGTTATTTAACGCTTTTTGAACGACAGACTCAGATTTACTATCTAAGCTTGAAGTCGCCTCATCTAACATAAGAATTTGCGGATTTCGAAGTAACGCTCGGGCAATGGCAATTCGCTGTCTTTGTCCTCCAGAAAGTTTCACACCGCGTTCTCCAACTTCTGTTGCATAACCGTTTGGTAAGTCATGAATAAATGCATCAACATATGCCATTGCAGCTACTTTTTCAATTTCTTCATCCGTTACTTCGCCCTCGACACCATAACAAATATTATCACGAATCGTTCCATCAATTAACGGACTATCTTGTGATACGTAACCGATTTGACGTCGCCATGACTCTAATGAATAACTCGTAATTGATTCTTTTCCTAATTTAATGGCACCACTAGTTGGCTCATAAAAACGTTCCAGTAATGAGAATAACGTTGTTTTCCCACTACCACTTGGTCCTACAATCGCTGTCACTTTTCCAGATTCAATTGTGAAATCAATATTTTTCAAAACTTGCTCTTCTTCGTTATACTCAAAATGTACATTTTCAAGAACGATCGGTTGCTTAGCATTTGTCACTTTCACACCAGTTTCATGATCTTCTACTTCATATTCTAAAATCGTACTAATTCTTTCCGTTGCACCAATTGCCTTTTGGAATTGTGTAAAGAACATAGATAATTGACTCATTGGCATTACAATTTGAACTAAATACAAAATAAACGCTACAAGTTCACCGGTTGTTAATGCACCGCTAGAAACTCGCATCCCGCCATACCCTACGATAATAACAAGTAGTGCCATTAAAACAAACGACATAACTGGCGAAATTAATGCTTGCACTTTTCCTTCTTTCAAACCAAATTGTAATAACTTTTGTATACCTGTATTACCCGTTTCATATTCTCTCTTTTCTGTATTTGAAGATTTCACTAAACGAATTTCTGATAACACTTGCGTTAACACACTTGTAAAAGATGCAGTTTCATCTTGAAGCGCTTTTGAAATCTTATACATTTTTCGTCCAAGTGGAACTAAAATTAACACAGACAACGGAATAACCGTTAAAAGTAACGCAGTCATTTTCCAATCTAAAACAAATAATACAATTAACGATCCAACAATTGAAATACCACCTGTTAATAAGTTTGACAAATGCTCAGAAATTAACGTTTTCACAACACCTGTATCATTCGTCATACGGCTAATAGTATCACCTGTTCTATTTTGATCGTAATAAGATACCGGCAAGATAAGTACCTTTTTCCACAAACGTTCTCTTAGTCCCGCTACAATCTTCTGCCCAATATAATTTAGTAAATATATAGACAACCCTGCCGCAATAGTTTGCATTACAAAGAAAGCAACTAACCCAACAATTTGTCCTGCACTAATTGAAGAAAGCGAAAAATTATCTACTAATCCTTTTGTCAGCATAGGAATAAATAAACTCGCTCCCGTAGAAAGCAAACTCATTAACAACGCAAAAACTAAAATTCCTTTCGGAGGATTTGTATCTTGAATAAGGCGTAAAAACTGCCTCCAACTCCCTTTTTTCTTTATTTCATTTCTAACTTCCATTCCTGTTCATCTCCTCATGTTAAACAAAACTGTTCTTTCTAAAATTAGAATACGATACAAATGTAAACTGAATGTAAACACACTTTTTCTATTTTTACAAAATATACATAAAAACTCATCTTTACAACAGATATAAACATCTGATATTATTACCTGGTACTTAATATTATTCTATGTAAATTATAGATTAATAATTTACAACACGATATAAATCTCCAGTTAGTGAAAGGAGTATCCTTTTTGCAAACAAATATACATTCTGAAAAGGAAACAATTATTTTTATTCATGGATTAGTTGGCAATCGTCGCGCCTTCAAAAAAGAGCAAAAACGATTTTCTGCCTCCTACAACATTATAACTTATGACTTATTAGGTCACGGTGATGATAAAGGAGAAGCAATCGACTTTTCATTACAGCGCCTCGTAGATCAATTATTAAACTTATATGAACAAGAAGGTATTAAAAAAGCACATATTTGTGCGCTAAGTTACGGCTGTTACATCTCTACAATTTTTGCACAAATGCATCCAGAAAAAGTATTAAGTATTTGTCATATTGGAGGACATTACAATAACCCTTCTCGTTTATATAATGTATTTCAAAATTTTTGGGAGAAGCGAGGAGATGAATACTCTAAATGGCTCTCTCAATACGCAAATACTATTTTTCCAAGCGGTATATTAAAAGCAAATCCGTTCGCAGTCATTTCAAGAAATATTTACTATCGTTTCGGATTACAATTACATTCATCTATAATTGCCCAGTCATTACGACATCGGTTAGAATTCGATTTAAAATCTAAATTAAAATCACTTCCTCACCCTATACTATGGGTAATGGGAGAGCATGATCATCTCTATAAATCTTGTCTATTTGATTTAAAATCTATTTTACCTAACGTTCTATATAAGGAAATACCGTTAGCGGGACATGCAGCGAACTTATTTCGTCCTAACTATTTCCATGACTTATATGATCGATTTTTAAATGGAAAGTTAAAATAAAAACTATTAAACTTCCAATTTATTCAACTATAAAAAGGCTTCCCAAGTTTCCTTGGAAAGCCTTTTCTCTATACGAAAAGTATATAAAACTACTTTTTCTTAGTATGCTTTTGTGTAACCTAATAGGTGCTTGCTCCAGTAAGAGTTACTTACAGAACTAATACGTACACCAGTTGCATCTGTTTCTGCACTAATGAACTGACCGTTTCCTAAGTAAACACCCATGTGAGAAGGACCTGATTTATAAGTATTTTGGAAGTATACTAAATCACCTGGTTGTGGATTGCTAGTTTTTGTTTTAGAGCTCCAGTATCCAGCAACTGTTTGACGAGCGCCTTTATGACCAGTTTGATTTAATACGTAGTGAATGAATCCACTGCAGTCAAAACCAGCAGGTGTTGTACCAGCAGTTCTGTATGGTGAACCATTTAAAGATCTAGCGAATCCAGCGATTGAAGATGTATCTCCACCTGTTGTTGGTTTTTGTACGTCTTTACCTGGTTGTTGAACGTTATTTGTAACATTATTGTTATTTGTAACGTTGTTTACTCCGCCTTTTACAAACTTAACGAAGTCTGCACTTACATAACCTGTGCGGCCGTTATGGTTAATTTTGTACCAACCATTTTCAGCACCAGTAACGTTTAATACTTTACCATTTGTTACTCCACCGATTACAGCGTTGTATGTAGCTGGGCCTGTACGTACTTTTAAAGCACCAGTGTTAACAACATAAGAACCACCAGTTTGAACTGTTGTAGTATTGTTGTTTGTAGTTGGTTGTTGTGTTTCGTTAGATACAGCAGAACCACCTTTTGTTACGAAGTCTTTGCTTACGTATCCAGTTCCACCATTGAAGTTGATTTTAAACCAATCTTGTACTTCACCTACAACTTGTACTGTTTTACCTTTGTTTACAGAACCTAATACTGTATGAGATGTACTTGGGCCTGTACGTACGTTAAGTGAAGAAACGTTTACTGTGTAAGTACCTGTTCCTTGTTGAACAGTCGTTCCTGTTTTGCCACCAGTCGTTACGAAGTCACCACTTACATAACCTGTTTGACCATTTACGTTTACTTTGAACCAACCGTTTTCTTGTCCAACTACTTGTAGCACTTGACCTGATTTCACTTTAGAAATAACGTTATGTCCTGTACCAGCACCTGAACGAACATTTAATACATCAGCAGTTACTGTGTATTTTAATTCAGAAGTTGTTTCTACAGTTTTTGTTTCAGTTACAGTCGTTTGAGTTTGAGTTTGAGTTTGTCCATTAATTTCTTTTAGCGCTTCATTTGAAACTTGTGCATGAGCAGAATCCATTCCTGGAACTGCAACGCCAGCTACAGAAGCTGCTGCTAAACCTGCAATTACTTTTTTCATAAGTTGTCTTTACTTCCTTTCCCTACTATCCTCTTAAAAAAACTTAAAACTTTAATACTTTACAATATTATCAAAGTAAAATATTCATCCAGTTCCATTTTTTAGCAAGAGTTTTATTTTTCACACAGAGTTCATTTTAAATGAACAAAGTGAAATCCGTGTGAACTTCATGTGAACTTTATCATTAATTATAGTGTTTTTGCAATGATTTTTTCAAATTTCTCATATATCGCATGAAAATTCGACATTTCATTTAATATCTCAATATAAAACATCCCTTTTCTATCTTCTATAAAAAATTCTATTAACCTAATACAAACCACATTATGTATTTC
>NZ_WEII01000290.1:0-334 GCF_009183805.1 Bacillus sp. B2-WWTP-C-10-Post-4
AAATTGAATGCGTGATAATACGATTTTATTATTATTACAAACATGTAAATATAAAAATAGAAAATTTCAATTTGATAAATACAATGGTAGAGGTGTTTATTTTAATGAAGCACAAATTAATTGCAACAGGTATCCTTGCAGGAGCTATATTATCCTATTCTTCTAATATTTTAGCAGATACTCATAAATTCCCTGATGTTCCTACATGGGCTGATAAATCCGTTAATTATTTAGTTGATAAACAGGTATTAAATGGTTATCCAGATGGAACTTTTGGTTCAAATGACTCATTAGACAGAGCTTCGGCTACAAAAATTATGACAAAAGTTTTAGG
>NZ_WEII01000291.1:0-288 GCF_009183805.1 Bacillus sp. B2-WWTP-C-10-Post-4
GAAGATTTCGCCTTCAATTGAACATCTTTAGAAATAGATTCTTTTTGTAAAGATAGTACTTTATTCATTTAATACCCCTCCGTTCTTTCTATATTTGATGTTTTAATGCTTAGCAGAAGAACCAGCTTGCATTACTACTTGTTTTACATTGAACACTTTTAGAAGATTTCGCCTTCAATTGAACATCTTTAGAAATAGATTCTTTTTGTAAAGATAGTACTTTATTCATTTAATACCCCTCCGTTCTTTCTATATTTGATATTTTAATACCTAGCAAAAGAACCAGCT
>NZ_WEII01000292.1:0-265 GCF_009183805.1 Bacillus sp. B2-WWTP-C-10-Post-4
CTTAACCAAACTAAAAATTAAAAAATATGAGCTACACTGTTATCTAGTTTTCAAAGAACATACATTTATATATGAGAGATAGTTCTCTCAAAACTGAACAAAACGAAACACGGAAACTTATATTGATGAACAGCGTTCATCAATTCTCCATAGAAAGGAGGTGATCCAGCCGCACCTTCCGATACGGCTACCTTGTTACGACTTCACCCCAATCATCTGTCCCACCTTAGGCGGCTGGCTCCAAAAAGGTTACCCCACCGACTTC
>NZ_WEII01000293.1:0-255 GCF_009183805.1 Bacillus sp. B2-WWTP-C-10-Post-4
GTTGATATTCCTGTACCACCTCTTTATCGTTTGAGCAATGGAGGGACGCAGAAGGATAGAAGAAGCGTGCGATTGGTTGTGCACGTCCAAGCAGTTAGGCTGATAAGTAGGCAAATCCGCTTATCGTGAAGGCTGAGCTGTGATGGGGAAGCTCCTTATGGAGCGAAGTCTTTGATTCCCCGCTGCCAAGAAAAGCTTCTAGCGAGATAAAAGGTGCCTGTACCGCAAACCGACACAGGTAGGCGAGGAGAGAAT
>NZ_WEII01000295.1:0-255 GCF_009183805.1 Bacillus sp. B2-WWTP-C-10-Post-4
TCGCTGACAATGGTTGGGGTATGTTCACTTCTTTTTTAGCTTATAAACTACATGAACAAGGCAAACAACTTGTGAAAATAGACAAATGGTTTCCTTCCACAAAAACATGTAGCAGTTGTGGAAATGTGAAAAATATGTCATTGTCTGAGCGAGTCTATTCTTGTATATGCGGTGTAAATCTCGATAGAGATTATAACGCAGCTATCAATATCAAAAATGAAGCAATACGCCTATTGGCGTTAGTATAGATAGCAA
>NZ_WEII01000296.1:0-254 GCF_009183805.1 Bacillus sp. B2-WWTP-C-10-Post-4
TTTTTGGAGCCAGCCGCCTAAGGTGGGACAGATGATTGGGGTGAAGTCGTAACAAGGTAGCCGTATCGGAAGGTGCGGCTGGATCACCTCCTTTCTATGGAGAATTGATGAACGCTGTTCATCAATAAAGTTTCCGTGTTTCGTTTTGTTCAGTTTTGAGAGAACTATCTCTCATATATAAATGTATGTTCTTTGAAAACTAGATAACAGTGTAGCTCATATTTTTTAATTTTTAGTTTGGTTAAGTTAGAAAG
>NZ_WEII01000297.1:0-205 GCF_009183805.1 Bacillus sp. B2-WWTP-C-10-Post-4
ATTCGGTGGACGGGATTCTCACCCGTCTTTCGCTACTCATACCGGCATTCTCACTTCTAAGCACTCCACCAGTCCTTACGGTCTGACTTCACTGTCCTTAGAACGCTCCCCTACCACTGATACCATTCGGTATCAATCCGCAGCTTCGGTGGTGTATTTAGCCCCGGTACATTTTCGGCGCAGAGTCACTCGACTAGTGAGCTAT
>NZ_WEII01000298.1:0-204 GCF_009183805.1 Bacillus sp. B2-WWTP-C-10-Post-4
CGGAAACTTTGTCCCGTCCTTCATCGACTCCTAGTGTCAAGGCATCCACCGTGCGCCCTTTCTAACTTAACCAAACTAAAATTAAAAAATATGAGCTACACTGTTATCTAGTTTTCAAAGAACATACATTTATATATGAGAGATAGTTCTCTCAAAACTGAACAAAACGAAACACGGAAACTTATATTGATGAACAGCGTTCAT
>NZ_WEII01000029.1:0-51493 GCF_009183805.1 Bacillus sp. B2-WWTP-C-10-Post-4
GCCGATCACCCTCTCAGGTCGGCTACGCATCGTTGCCTTGGTGAGCCGTTACCTCACCAACTAGCTAATGCGACGCGGGTCCATCCATAAGTGACAGCCGAAGCCGCCTTTCAATTTCGAACCATGCAGTTCAAAATATTATCCGGTATTAGCCCCGGTTTCCCGGAGTTATCCCAGTCTTATGGGCAGGTTACCCACGTGTTACTCACCCGTCCGCCGCTAACTTCATAAGAGCAAGCTCTTAATCAATTCGCTCGACTTGCATGTATTAGGCACGCCGCCAGCGTTCATCCTGAGCCAGGATCAAACTCTCCAATAAAGTTAGTTTGTCTAGCATCTAAAATAAAAATTGACGTTTCACGTTGTTTGTTTCGTTCAGTTTTCAAAGAACTACTTGGTCGCTCATTTGCGACTTCCTTATGTTAACATTTTCATCTTTCAATGTCAACTAAGTTTTTCAATTTCTTTTTTGTCGTTTTCTGCGTTTCCGCATCAGCGACGGTTATTAATATATCATGGTGAAAAATGAAATGCAACACCTTTTATAAACTTTTTTTAAAACTGCCCACATTTCTTTTTTTATATCATATACTTAAACGAAATATCTCTTTCATGTATGAGCAATTCCTACATATATTTTATATAAAGTTACTCTATCAAAAGACGTTTCTTTCTATAATAAGCGTTTTATTCATATAGCATATCATACAAGGAGGAATATATATGGACTATACCGATTTATTAATCAAACTAGGTCTCTCGGCTATTTTAGGATTTGCCATTGGTTTAGAACGCGAATTAAAACGGAAACCACTTGGTTTAAAAACGTGTTTAGTTATTTCTATTATTAGTTGCCTCCTAACGATTGTTTCTATTAAAGCAGCTTATAACTTACCACATACCGATCATATGAATATGGATCCACTTCGACTTGCCGCTCAAATTGTATCAGGAATTGGTTTTTTAGGTGCTGGCGTAATTTTAAGAAGAGGCAACGATAGCATTGCAGGGCTCACGACTGCCGCTATGATCTGGGGTGCTTCTGGTATTGGTATTGCTGTTGGGGCCGGATTCTATATTGAAGCGATATTCGGAATGTGTTTCCTTATGATTAGTGTCGAACTTATACCACTCGCAATGAAATATGTAGGCCCTAGATCATTTCGTCAACGTGATATCGCTGTGAAACTTGTTGTACGAAATATGGACAATATCCCAATCGTAATTGAAGAAATAAAAGAAATGGATATAAAAGTTAAGAATATGAAGCTTAAAACATTAGAAAACGGTTCTCACTATTTACATCTTAAACTGTCCATTGATCAAAAAAGACATACCGCTGATGTTTACTATGCTCTCCAGCATCTTGAAAGTGTCCAACAAACTGAAGTGGAAAGTATGTAACGTAAAACAAACTCTCTTTAATTAGAGAGTTTTTCTTTTTTCTATAATGGCAACAATGAATGTAGTCCTACAAAGTAAGGAGGAATAGGCAATTGAAATCCCGTCCGAATTTAGTAGATACATTTCGTGATTCCATTATTTTTCGTTTAATTTGTTTTATTATTGTACTGACTGCTTTTTCCGGTTTTCTTATACATAGATTAGAACCTTTTCATTTCACTACATGGTTTGACGGAATTTGGTGGTCAATCGTTACCATTTTTACAGTTGGATATGGCGACTTTGCTCCCCATACGACGATAGGAAAACTAATAGGTATAAGTATTATTTTATTAGGAACTGGCTTTTGTTCTTATTATATGGTGCTGTTTGCTACTGAAATGATTAATAAACAATATATGAAAATTAAAGGTGAAGAAGCCGCTACTTCTAACGGTCATATGATTATCGTTGGCTGGAATGAGCGCGCAAAACATGTTGTAAAGCAAATGCACGTATTACAACCAAACCTTGATATCGTTTTAATTGATGAAACACTTTCTTTACTCCCAAAACCATTTCATCATTTAGAATTTATAAAAGGTTGTCCGCATCACGATCAAACTTTATTAAAGGCTAATATTGCAACGGCACACACCATATTAATAACAGCTGATAAAGAAAAAAACGAAAGCTTAGCGGATACACAGTCCATTTTAAATATTTTAACTGCAAAAGGGCTCAACCCAAACATTCACTGCATCGCTGAACTTCTTACTTCTGAACAAATACAAAATGCAACGAGAGCTGGCGTGTCAGAAATTATAGAAGGAAATAAATTAACGAGCTATGTATTTACCGCTTCTCTTTTATTCCCTTCCATTTCAGGTGTACTATTTTCACTTTACGACGAAATCTCTGATAATAAATTACAACTGATGGAGCTTCCATCGTCCTGCACCGGACAAACTTTTGCCAATTGTAGCTATACTCTTTTAAAGCAAAACATTCTCTTACTAGGTATAAAGCGCGACGAACAATATATGATTAATCCAGTTCATTCCTTTGTTCTCATTGAAAGCGACATACTCATTGTTATTCACCATTAGTAAAATGACGCTCTAATTCTTGCATGAGCACTTTCCCAATATTGATATATTTTCTTTTCACATCTCCATCTGGATCTTTCGGCTCAGCAAATTGATCCATTCCACTTGTTCCAGCTGTTAAAGTATTCACATTATCATCTAGTTCGTCTTGATATACGTGCGAAAGAATATACGGCGTTCCAAGACGAACTATTACGCCTGGTACATCTAGTTCTCCATCAATGGCTGTAAATGGAACTCGTAAAAATTGATACCCATCTTCTTCATCGATTTTGTAATCGAAGCATCCTTTATCATAATCCCAATTACCACCAATGCTATATCCAAGTGGTTTCATAATCTCTTCTAACTTATATAACGCATATGTACGTCCTTCTAAATTTGATTGAATCGGAATCAAGCCCATCCCTCCTAGACTTTTCCTTTAGCATACCCACTTTAGTTTGAATATACTGATGGACTTTTCGATAAAATAATAAAAAGCGACCGGATTCCGGTCGCTTTTTATTATTTTAAACGCTCTTCTAATTCTGCTTTTAATTCTTCAAATCCTGGTTTACCAAGTAAAGCAAACATGTTTTTCTTATATGCTTCTACTCCAGGTTGGTCAAATGGATTCACGCCTAATAAGTAGCCGCTCATCGCACATGCTTTTTCGAAGAAGTATACAAGGTAACCGAATGTGTACTCATTTAATTCAGGAATATTGACGATTAAGTTTGGTACTCCCCCGTCGCTATGTGCAAGTAATGTACCTTCGTATGCTTTTGTGTTTACGAAGTCTACAGTTTCACCAGCAAGGTAGTTTAATCCGTCTAAATCGTTTTCTTCTGATTCAATTGTTAGTTCATGTGTAGATTTACCTACTTTAAGGACTGTTTCAAATAAGTCACGACGACCTTCTTGAACGTATTGACCTAATGAGTGTAAATCAGTTGAGAAGTTTGCTGAAGATGGGAAAATACCTTTTTGATCTTTTCCTTCACTTTCACCAAATAACTGTTTCCACCACTCAGCGAAGTATTGAAGTGCTGGTTCATAGTTAACAAGCATTTCAATTGTTTTTCCTTTATTGTATAAAGCGTTACGAACTACTGCATATTGGTAAGCTGGATTTTCTTCTAGTTCTGATGTTCCGAAGTCATCACGACCAGCAGCTGCACCTTTCATCATCTCTTCAATATTTAAGCCACTTACTGCGATTGGTAATAAACCAACTGGCGTTAATACAGAGAAACGACCTCCAACATCATCTGGAATAACAAATGTTTCGTAACCTTCGTTATCAGCTAATGTTTTTAATGCACCACGCGCTTTATCTGTAGTTGCATAAATACGTTTGCGAGCTTCTTCTTTTCCATACTTTTCTTCTAATAACTTACGGAAGATACGGAATGCTAGTGCTGGCTCTGTTGTTGTACCTGATTTGGAAATAACGTTAATAGAGAAGTCTTTACCTTCTAATACGTCCATTAAATCTTTCATGTAAGTGGAGCTAATGTTTTGTCCAACAAATAGCACTTGTGGAGTTTTACGTTGTTCTTTAGAAAGCGTGTTGTAGAAAGAATGGTTTAACATTTCGATTGCTGCACGTGCTCCTAAGTAAGAACCACCGATACCTACAACAAGTAAAATGTCAGAGTCATTTTTAATTTTTTCTGCGCATTTTTGAATGCGAGCAAATTCTTCTTTGTCATATTGAAGCGGAAGGTCTACCCACCCAAGGAAATCGTTCCCAGCTCCAGTTTTTTCGTGGATTGCGTGATGTGTTACTTTCACTGCATCACGTAAATAAGTGATTTCATGTTCACCGATGAAGGATAACGCTTTAGAATAGTCGAACGTTACATGTGTACTCATCTTTTTCCCTCCAATTATGGATATGTATTTCTGTATTCACTTTAGCGAAACTGAAGTTGTAAATCAAGCGATTCAAACATTGTAAACGTAACCAATATATATTTTTTAGAAAAAGTTCATTTTTTGCATAAAAATTCGCATTTTTCGGTATAGATGTATATACATCTTCTTTCAAACATTTTTTATGTATAAAAACAACATAACTACCCCATTCTATAAAAGAGTTAATTAACTCATCGCTTGCTCATGCTTCACAATTAAGGGGGGCTTTTTCATGAGTACTTTACAACGTATCGCATTAGTCTTTACTGTAATTGGCGCTGTGAACTGGGGACTAATCGGGTTTTTCCAGTTTGACTTAGTAGCAGCCATTTTCGGTGGACAAAATTCAGCTCTTGCACGTATTATTTACGGCATCGTTGGTATATCTGGGCTTATCAACCTTGGTTTACTGTTTAAACCATCTGAAAATCTTGGTACGCACCCAGAAACAAACGAAATTCGATAATCAGTATGTCCTTTCACCTCCGACATACGAATATGATTGCATGCAATCATATTTGCAAATATATATCATAAGATAAAGTAAAAGAGGAACGCTCATATGCGTTCCTCTTTTACTTTGTTAACTCGGACTCTTCAATCCATTCTGCCAACTTTTCTCGCAGCGTATTAAATCCGTTTTCAGATGGATTCGGTATAAGAATCCTTCCTTGTTTTCTTTTCGCCGCTTTTAACGATAAACTCATTTTTCTGTGCTCTTCATCAATTGAAAGTACCTTTACTTCTACTGTATCGCCGACCTTTAAAAAGTCATGAATATCCTTTACATATCCATTTGTAATTTCAGATATATGCACAAGCCCTTGTGTTTCTGCATCTAACGCTACAAACGCACCGTAATCTTGAATTCCAGTCACTTTCCCTGTTACAACCACTCCTGTTGTATATTGTTCTGACATATGAAACACTCCCATACGTTTACCATTCTCTCTACAATTATAGAGAGCAAAGCAGATATATTTATTTTAAATATCCGATTGGTTAGTACGCATTCTAGATAACGTTATCTAGAATGCGTATACCTTATATTAGTAAATTATACCACTATGACAGAACTCATTCAAAATTCATGAAAAATTTCCCTTAAAGAAGTATAATTATCCAATATTGGGATAGACTACTAACACATGGCTTTCTAGTATTCCCCCCCTTTTATGGACAAAACGTATTACGTTTTGTCCTTTTTTTATTCTCTACAAACCGTTCCATTCTCTTCATTGCTTCCATAAGTTGTTCAAGCGATGTTGCATAAGAACAACGAATAAAACCTTCACCACTTTCGCCAAATACGCTACCAGGGACAACAGCCACTTTTTCTTCCAGCAATAACTGTTCTGCAAATTCCGCTGAAGATAATCCTGTTGAAGATATAGAAGGGAAAACATAAAATGCTCCGCCTGGCACATGACACGTTAAGCCCATTTCATTGAAAGATGTCGTCATGAAGTTACGACGCTTCTTATAACTATCTCTCATCCGAATTACTTCATCATTCCCCGCACGTAACGCTTCAAGTGCTGCGAACTGAGACATCGTCGGTGCACACATCATGGAATACTGATGGATTTTGAGCATTAATTCTGAAAATTGAACAGGAGCTGCAATCATACCGAGACGCCATCCTGTCATCGCAAACCCTTTTGAAAATCCCGAAATTAAAATCGTATGCTCACGCATATTTTTAATACTCGCGAAACTTGTATATACTTCGTCGTATACAAGCTCTGCATAAATTTCATCAGATAATACAATTAGATTGTACTTCTCAACAATCACTGCTATTTCTTCAAGCTCGGATTTATTTAGCATTGCACCTGTCGGGTTATTTGGTGAACAAAGCAAAATCGCCTTTGTTTTCGCTGTAATAGCTGCTTCAATTTGTTCTGGTAGTACTTTAAACTCATTTTCTAAAGTAGTCGCCACAGGAACTGGAACTCCTCCAGCTAATGTCACAAGTGGTGCATAAGAAACGAAGCTTGGTTCAATAATGAGCACTTCATCATCAGGATTTATAATGGCGCGCATCGCTACATCTAACGCCTGGCTCGCTCCAACTGTAACAATGATTTCATCACTTGGGTCATAAGATACTGCAAATTGTTTTTTTAGATACTTTGCTATTTCTTGACGGAGCTCTAATAATCCTGCATTTGCTGTATATGACGTATACCCTTGTTCCAAAGAACGAATACATGCTTGCCTTACATTCCAAGGGGTAACAAAATCTGGCTCTCCTACCCCGAGGGAAATAACACCTTTCATATTTGCTGCTAAATCAAAAAATTTTCGAATACCAGATGGTTTTAAAGATTCTGCTGATCTAGATAGTTCAAATTGCTTCATGGTGTCACCACAATTCGCTTATCATCATCGTCTTTTTCATAAATAACACCCTCATGTTTATACTTCTTCAAAATGAAATGAGTAGTTGTAGAAACGACAGATTCAATTGTTGCTAATTTCTCAGAAACAAACATCGCTACTTCCCCCATCGTTTTCCCTTCTAATGTAATAGAAAGATCATATGTCCCTGACATTAAATAAACGGATTTCACTTCTGAATAACGATAAATTTGCTCAGCAACCGCATCAAACCCAACGCCGTGCTTTGGCGTAACTTTCACATCGATCATTGCCGTTAAACCTGTATGTTCTTTCACTTTCGTCCAATCGATATGTGTTACATAATCCACAATAATCTTTTCATTTTCTAATCTCGCAACCATCTTCTTTACTTCTTCTACTTCTATATTTAACAGCTTCGCTAATGTATCTACAGATAATCGACTACTCTTTTCAAGACAAGCTAATAATTCTAATTCTTTTTCTGTCACCATATAAATCATCCTTCCTTTTCGTTTGTGTCTAAATTATACAAATACCCTTTCAAGTTTGAAAAGAAGATTTTTCTATTGAATTATGTCAAAATAAAGTGAAACTTTAATCAGCGGAAAAATGCGGGATAAAGCGAAAGGGGATGGAACCGTGAAACCAAAAGTTTATATTGCTGAACCAGTTCCAACATTTGTAGAAAACTATTTATCAGAACACTGTGATTATGAAAAATGGGATCAAAATGAGAAAGTACCTCGTGATATTCTATTAGAGAAAATACAAGATAAAGATGGGTTATTAAATTTCGGATCTGCTATTAATGAAGAATTACTGACAGTAGCTCCTAACTTAAAAGTAGTGAGCAACATTTCTGTCGGTTACGATAATTTTGATTTACAAGCGATGAAAAACCGAAATGTTATCGGAACAAATACACCATACGTATTAGATGATACAGTAGCTGATCTCGTTTTCGCCCTTATGCTATCAGCTGGGCGCCGCGTTTGCGAACTCGATTCTTACGTGAAAAATGGTGAATGGAACGCTGAAATCGGAAAAGAACACTTCGGACTAGATGTACACCATAGCACAATTGGTATTATCGGTATGGGCCGAATTGGAGAAGCCGTTGCAAAACGAGCAAAATTCGGATTTGATATGAATGTTCTTTACTATAACCGCCGTCGTAAAGAAGAAGCTGAACAAAAATTCGATGCTACATATTGTGATTTACAGACGCTACTGAATCAGTCTGACTTTATTGTTCTTCTTACTCCATTAACAGATGAAACATATCACCTTATCGGAGAAAAGGAATTTTCATTAATGAAAGACACAGCAATCTTCATTAATGCT
The DNA here is from genome assembly GCF_009183805.1 of Bacillus sp. B2-WWTP-C-10-Post-4. NCBI lineage: Bacteria > Bacillati > Bacillota > Bacilli > Caryophanales > Bacillaceae > Bacillus > Bacillus sp. B2-WWTP-C-10-Post-4. Next base: position 8,106 of record NZ_WEII01000029.1, read on the forward strand.
TCTCGCGGCAAAACAGTAGATGAAAAAGCGTTAATCCATGCTTTAACAGAAAAGAAAATCTTTGCAGCAGGTATCGATACATTTACACAAGAGCCGATTCAAAAAGATAATCCACTCTTATCATTACAAAATGTTGTGACTTTACCACATATCGGATCTGCAACATTAAAAACTCGTCAGCAAATGGCCATGACCGCCGCTGAAAATTTAGTTGCAGGGTTACAAGGAAAAACACCGCCTAATATTGTTCGCGGGTAATACTGAATAAACGAAAGGCAAGATGACATCGTCATCTTGCCTTTTTTTGTTAACATATTTTCTTCTTCCTTGGAGATGATATGAACAAAAATCAATGGAGTGACAAAAAATGAATCATAAATATACTTGTCCTTATTTCACTTTTTCCACTCGCGGCACTACTGTTCATTACGAATTGTATGAACATGATAATAAAACAGAACGTCCTACTTTCATACTCGTTCACGGCTTTTTATCTTCCTCATTCAGTTACCGCCGTCTAATTCCTTTACTATCGAAGGAAGGAACAGTCATTGCTCTTGATTTGCCACCGTTCGGAAAAAGTGATAAGTCTCATCTGTTTAAGTATTCTTATCACAATTTAGCAACGATTATTATTGATTTAATTGAACATTTATCTCTCTCAAACATTGTATTAGTTGGGCATTCTATGGGTGGGCAAATTTCTCTCTATGTAAACCGTATACGTCCTGAACTCATTTCAAAGACGATTTTACTATGTAGCTCGAGCTATTTAGCGCGCGCAACCTTACCTTTACTATACTCTTCTTATTTACCGTTCTTTCATTTATACGTAAAGAACTGGATTATAAGGCGCGGCATTGTTCATAACTTAATGAATGTCGTTCATGATCACTCATTAATTGACGATGAAATGAAAAAAGGTTACTCCGCTCCTTTTTATGACGACCGTATATTTCCCGCTTTAACTCGCATGATACGAGACCGTGAAGGTGACTTATCTTCAACTGAATTACAAAAAATCGAAACACCTATCCTACTCATTTGGGGTGAAAAAGACCGCGTCGTCCCTGTACATGTAGGTCATCGTCTACACAAAGATTTACCGAATTCAAAATTTATTTCTTACGAAAATACAGGACATTTACTACCTGAAGAAAAGCCTGAACATGTTTATGAAGAAATTATCGCTTTTTCCGCGCAATAAAATGAAACTTTAATCAGCCTCCACCTAACTTCTTTGCTTCCGCTAAATTTTGAGTTGAAGGTCTTACTACCCAGCAAATAGCGGGATAATATAAAAAAGGCTGTCGGAAATCCCGACAGCCTATAATGAACAGCTTCCGCCTTCTTTTATTACAAGTAATTCCACAGCTAATTTCTCACATTTTTCAAGCGCAGGTACTTCCTCGAAAGACATAAAGTATATATGTTGAATCTTCTTTGCGATATATTTTGGATCGTCAAACACACTTATGACGCTCACAACATCGCTCGCTTCTGTTTCATAAAACTCCGGTCCCATTTGAAACGGATCCCAATTCTTCACAACCTCTATCATCTTTTCATATGTACCCATTCGCTTCCCGCCTTTTCACTTTTTAATACTTTTCTTTATCCTATCACATCAGCTATTCTATAAGAAGAGAGAGAACTTTCATAACTTATTGGTTTTACAGAAGAAGGGAGCAAACTTATGCAACTATTTCATAAAGCAATCAATCGACGTGGAACGCATAGTATAAAATGGGATACATATAAAAACGAAGAACTTATCCATGCTTGGATTGCTGATATGGATTTTGAAGTACCAAAACCAATTCAAACTGCCTTAAAACAACGAATCGAACATCCGATTTTTGGCTATACACTTCCTCCCGAAAATATTGGAGATATTATTTGTAACTGGACAAAACAACAATACAACTGGGATATTCAAAAAGAATGGATTGTCTTTAGCGCCGGAATCGTTCCAGCTCTTAGTACGAGCATACAGGCTTTCACCAAAGAAAACGAATCTGTTCTCGTACAACCACCTATTTATCCTCCATTTTTCGAAATGGTCACAACAAACAACAGGCAGTTATGCGTGAGTCCATTACAGAAACAAAATGATACATATGTGATAGACTTCAAGCATTTAGAAAAGCAGTTTCAGCAAGGCATCAAACTCTTGCTTCTTTGTAGCCCTCATAACCCAATCGGACGCGTTTGGACGAAAGAGGAACTTGTGCAGCTCGGATCGTTATGTACTAAATATGACGTAATCGTTGTGGCGGATGAAATTCATTCCGATATCATTTATGCAGACCATACACATACACCGTTCGCTTCCTTATCTGAAGAATTAGCAGAGCGCACTATCACTTGCATGGCTCCAAGTAAAACATTTAATATCGCTGGATTACAAGCGTCGATCATTATCATTCCAAACGAAAAGCTCCGTCATGCCTTTACAGCTATCCAGTATAGACAAGGCTTCCACGGGTTAAATATCTTCGCTTATACAGCGATGCAAAGCGCCTATACAGAATGTAATGATTGGCTAAACGAAATTCGATTATATATAGAAGATAATGCTCAATTTGCTTGTGAATATATTAAAACTCACATACCTGCTCTTTCCGTAACGAAGCCAGAAGGTAGCTTTTTATTATGGATTGATTGTTCTCGTCTAAAGCTTTCTCAAAACGAGCGTACCGCACTACTTGAGGAAAAAGGAAAAATCATCGTTGAACCTGGTGAGAAATACGGGTTAGGTGGCGAAGAACATATTCGAATTAACATCGGCTGTCCACGATCTGTTTTAGAAGAAATTTTAAACAGACTGCGTCATACGTTTTCATAATAAGAAAGGAGTCTGTCCCGAATCATTCTTGGACAGACTCCTTTGTCATATTTTGTCGGTAAGTCGATATATTCCAATAATCGCTGATATATTTTCAATTACATTTCACAAAGAAAGCTACCATTCACGGTAGCTTTTACTTTTTCTTCATATCCGATGCTTTTTTTACAATTACGCCACAAGCAATTCGATCCCCTGATTTACCTGTCGGTTGAGTCATACCATCATCAGGGTTTTCTGTAATAATAATAGACGCTCCATCTTTTCTATGAATCGTCGTTTTCCCTTCTTCAAGTGTAATGTGAGGTGCATCGATTTCTGCTTTAATCTTTCCAGAACCATCTGCAACTACGTTCGGTAAATCACCGTTTTCTGCACCCTTCGGATTAAGGAGTCCATGCTTTTTATTATCAGGATTAAAATGATTCCCAGATGATTCAAATCGTGGTGCTTTACACTCACCAATTTCGTGCACATGTATGCCGTGCGGGCCTGGCGTGAAACCTTCCCCTTTAATCTTAATTTTCACTCCGCTTGTTTGCTGAACTACTTTCGCAGTCCCTACTTCATCTCCTGAAGCATTATGTAATTTCACGTCAATTTCTTTCGGCTTTCCTTGGTCACAACCTGCCATCAGAAATAATAAACAACAACTGAAAAAAAGCCGTTTCTTCATTCTATTCCCTCCAAAATATATTCTGCCCTTAGATTGTCCGAGCATAGAGGGAAACATACAAAAATGCGTTACTGTTTCTTTTCAGCTAATAGTTTTTCTTCAACTTTCTGTAATCGGTCTGCTTCTCTTTTTGATATACGAATAAACATGCGCCACGTGGCAATAGCACCGATAATAAATAGAACACAAACAATCCCTGGAATAATATATTCTGTTTTATCTTCCGGAAAATATAAAGGCATCATATAGAACACTCCTTATTATAGGATTTATAAAACATCAGAATTTTCTGTTATATCATTTTAAATTATAGTGCAACCTCCCCATATTCTCAAGGGGCGTTCTGAAAACGAAGGATTTCTTTGACTCCTTCCCTCACTTTCCTTACTATAAACTTGAGGTGAAAAATATGAGAGAAACATTTGAAATTGGTGAAATCGTTACTGGTATTTATAAAACAGGAAAATACATTGGCGAGGTTACAAATAGCCGCCCTGGCAGTTACGTCGTAAAAGTATTAGCTGTTTTAAAACATCCGGTGCAAGGTGACTTACATAACGTAAAACAAGCTGACGTACCATTTTTCCACGAAAGACGTGCTTTAGCTTTTCGTGAGCAAACGAACATTCCAGAACAAATGGTGAAGAAATATGAAGGAGAAATTCCGGATTATACAGATTCACTAAAATTAGCATTAGAAACTCAAATGAATTCATTTTCTGAAGATGATTCACCTTTTGCGGTTCGTAGTCTAGACACATTAGAGCAATTAAAGAAAGACTACAAACTCTAAAAAACAAAACGACCAAATTACATAATGTGCAATTTGGTCGTTACTGTGTGCTCACTTTCTTTAACACTTTTGAAAAATCAACAAGTTCTCCTAATGTTGGAGGTGCTGGTTTTACTAAATACTCTTTATCTTTTTCTACTAGTTTAAAAATATTGTACGTCGTCATTGCATCATCAAGCGCACAATGATGCTTCCCTGTCCCTACTTTTCCATACGCCTCAATTGCTTTCCATAATCCTGTTTGATTTCTTTCTCCAAAAAACTTCTTATACTCAAGCGATAAATCACGACACTGTCCGAAGAATGGAAAAGCTATCCCTGCCATTTCACAATTATGCTTCAGCACTTTCATATCCATATTTCCCCACGTTACAATTGTCGGTTTACATTTCGTTTCGTATTCTGAAAGCTTCTTAACGAGTTCAGGAAATGAAATCCCTTTATCCACGACTTCTTGTTTTATTCCTAAAAACTTCTTACATCGATCCGTTAAAGAGGGAAATGTTTTCGGCCTAACATGTGATGAATACGTATCTTCTACCTTACAGCCAGCAACTGAAACGAGTCCTACCTCAATAATCTCTGGAAAAAATCCTTTCGGTTTCTTTCTATGCTGGGGCATCGTAAACTCAAAGTCTAAAAATAAAAATCGTTGTTCATCCATACGATCCCTTCCTTATCATTTTTGTCATTCCTTTCTATTTGACACTCCTACACGAACAAGCTCGAATGCTAATTCCATTTTAAATATTCAGATTGGATGTATCTTATATATATGTCAAATGCCCACAAATATTTTAAAAAATAAGAAAAAATGACCTATGCAGAAAATATGACAAAATCTCTCCTTTCATTTACATCCGCCATTTTCCTACTTTATAATGACGTTATGTGTGTTTCTTCTAGAGCATTTTTGACACACTAAGAAAAAGTGAATGAAAGGAGATGAGATTTTTGCACGAAACAACGCAAGAACTCGCTAACTGGCAGTATTATTTTGCTATCGCAGTCTTTTTAATTACATATGCCATTATTATTTCTGAAAAAATTAATCGCGCTGTCATCGCACTTCTTGGTGCAGCACTCATGGTAATTGTGGGGGTCGTCGATTTACATAACGCCTTTACGAAACATATTGAATGGGGAACGATTACGCTACTCATCGGTATGATGATTTTGGTGAACATTACGAGTAAATCAGGTGTCTTCCAATACGTTGCCATTAAAGCAGCAAAAGGGGCACAAGGAAATCCAATTAAAATTTTAATTTCACTTTCCTTACTTACCGCGCTTGGCTCCGCATTTTTAGATAACGTTACAACTGTACTTCTTGTTGTTCCAGTTACTTTATCTATTACGCGCATACTGCAAGTAAATCCTGTTCCTTATTTACTTTCTGAAATTATTTTTTCAAACATTGGAGGAACAGCAACATTAATTGGTGATCCACCTAACATTATGATTGGTTCTGCAAATAAGCATTTAGACTTCAATGCTTTCCTATTGAATCTAGCACCCATTGTAATTATTATTATTGCAGTTACAGCGATAATACTTTACTTCATGTATCGCAAACAATTAATTGCCGATCCTGTACAAGTTAAAAAATTAATGAGCTTAGATGAAAAACAATACATTAAAGACCCAGTATTAATGAAAAAATCTTTAACGGTACTTGGACTTACGATTGTAGGTTTCATGACTCATTCTATTTTCCATATCGATGCCGCTATTATCGCCTTAACTGGTGCTACTATACTTATGTTAATTGGTGTGAAAGAGCATGAAATTGAAGAAGTATTTGCAAGCGTAGAGTGGGTAACAATCTTCTTCTTCGCAGGGTTATTCGTACTTGTTGGAGGACTTATCGATATCGGTCTTATCAAAATGTTAGCTCAAAAAGTAATTGGTATAACAGGCGGAGATATTTCTTACGCATCCATCCTTATTTTATGGGTATCTGGTATCGCTTCTGCAACAATTGATAACATCCCATTCGTCGCAACAATGATTCCACTTATTAACGATATGGCAGTTGGGCTAGGCTTATCACCATCTGACGCACAAATCGATGTATTATGGTGGGCATTAGCACTAGGTGCTTGTCTGGGCGGAAACGGAACATTAATCGGAGCTTCTGCTAACGTAATCGTTGCAGGTATCGCGAGCCGCGAAGGACATAAATTTAGTTACATGGACTTCCTAAAAGTCGGTTTCCCAATTATGATCGTTTCATTAATCATTTCTCACATTTATATTTATTTACGCTACCTTATGTAGTAGAAAAAGCGCTCTGATAATCAGGGCGCTTTTTTACTTATAGCTACTTATCAACAAAAATGAAAAATCTACTCTTTATATCTCACCGGTTCATTTCGAATAATAAATAAGTGAATCGGTAAGAACACCGAAAATGTGATTACATGAATAATCGTAAATAATATAGAGTTCGTTCCGTATCTGTCTAAAATAGCGTAGATAAGATAAATGGACAATACAATCGATACAGCTGTTGCTAGTAAACTTATAATTGGTACGAAATTAAAAATGAAACATGCAACATATATGCCGAATACTTTCCACCCTGCTTCTTCTTTCAAAAAATCTGGTAATTTATCTTTCGCTAAGTCCCCCCACGTCTTACTATTCAAAAACGGAATAAACGCAAGCACCCCGTCCGTTGCACCATCATTTTTCGCCATCGAATAAAGTGCAAAAGCCGTTAACAAATATGAAATAATTGCCCAAATCAATATAACAAGAATAAACGCAAAACTAAGAGCAAAGAAACCTGCTAGTACGCCTTGATCCTCCATCTTATCCTCTCCTCTCTACTTTCAACATATTTCATTACATTGCAAGTTATGTTTTAAAATTTATCCAAACTCTTTGTATAATAAGAGAAGAAAGAAAATAAGAGAGGAGAAACACGTATGCATCCATTTGTAAAAGCATTACAAGAGCATTTTACAGCTCATCAAAATCTTGAAAAAGCAGAACCTATGGCTCGTTATATGAAAAATCACTTCCCATTTCTAGGTATTCAAACACCGGAAAGACGCCAATTATTAAAAGACATCATTCAAATACATACTCTCCCAGATAAAAGAGACTTCCAAATTATCGTACGTGAACTTTGGGACTTACCAGAACGTGAATTCCAAGCGGCTGCACTTGATATTATGCAAAAATATAAAAAGCATATAAACGAAACACATATCCCCTTCTTAGAAGAATTGATTGTAACAAAATCTTGGTGGGACACTGTCGATAGCATCGTACCTACATTTTTAGGTAATATCTTTTTACAACATCCAGAATTGATTTCTGCCTATATCCCAAAATGGATTGCATCAGATAACATTTGGTTACAACGTGCCACTATTTTATTCCAACTCAAATATAAACAAAAGATGGATGAAGAACTTCTTTTCTGGATTATCGGACAACTACATTCTTCAAAAGAATTTTTCATTCAAAAAGCAATTGGCTGGGTCCTTCGTGAATATGCAAAAACAAATCAGGATGTAGTTTGGGAATACGTGCAAAACAATGAGCTCGCTCCATTAAGTAAGCGCGAAGCAATTAAGCATATTAAACAAAATTACCGAATAAATAACGAAAAAATAGGCGAGACTCTATCATAGATAGACGCGTTCCTCTATTGAGATTTAAAAAAGAACGTGTTAGAATATGTTCATTATTATTAATATAAGTAGCGATGACGGACTTATAAGTACTTGCATAAAAAGCGATTCAGGGATAGTGAAAGCCTGAAGCCGCAAGGAAACGGCAGTCCTGAGCAATACATGATAAAGTGGATGCACCTTTTGTGTATCAACTAGGGTGGAACCGCGGGCAAACGCTCGTCCCTAGGCAAATAAGCCTTGGGATGAGCGTTTTTTTATGTTCTTTTTAACATATACTGCCCGTTTCCAAAGTATCAGAGTATGTCATCGCCAATACGTTAACTTTCAAAAGGAGGATTTTCTTATGTATTCAATGGAACAAGTTGTAAACTTAGCGAAACATCGCGGTTTTGTTTTCCCTGGTTCTGAAATTTACGGTGGTCTTGCAAACACTTGGGATTACGGTCCACTTGGAATCGAATTAAAAAATAATGTTAAAAAAGCTTGGTGGAAAAAATTCATTCAAGAATCTCCACACAACGTTGGTTTAGACGCAGCTATTTTAATGAACCCTAAAACTTGGATCGCTTCTGGTCACGTTGGTAACTTCAACGATCCAATGATCGACTGTAAAAAATGTAAAGCTCGTCACCGTGCTGACAAATTAATTGAGGATGCTTTAGATGCAAAAGGCATCGAAATGGTTGTTGACGGTCTTACTTTCGACCAAATGGCTGACTTAATGAAAGAACATGAAGTAAAATGTCCTGATTGCGGTAGTGAAGAATTTACTGAAATCCGTCAGTTCAACTTAATGTTCAAAACATTCCAAGGTGTTACAGAGTCTAGCACAAACGAAATCTTCCTTCGTCCTGAAACAGCACAAGGTATTTTCGTAAACTTCAAAAACGTTCAACGCTCTATGCGTAAAAAGCTTCCATTTGGTATCGGCCAAATCGGTAAGAGTTTCCGTAACGAAATCACACCTGGTAACTTCACATTCCGTACACGTGAATTTGAACAAATGGAACTTGAATTCTTCTGTAAGCCTGGTGAAGATTTAGAGTGGTTCGCATTCTGGCGTGAAACTTGTAAAAACTGGTTACTTTCACTTGGTATGTCTGAAGAGAGCATGCGTCTTCGTGACCACGGTGAAGAAGAGTTATCTCACTACAGTAATGCAACAACTGACATTGAATTCAAATTCCCATTCGGTTGGGGCGAACTTTGGGGCGTTGCATCTCGTACAGACTTCGACTTAAAACGTCACATGGAACACTCAAACGAAGACTTTAACTATATCGATCCACAAACGAATGAGCGTTACGTACCATACTGCATCGAGCCATCTTTAGGCGCAGACCGCGTAACATTAGCATTCTTATGTGATGCATATGAAGAAGAGCAATTAGAAAACGATTCTCGTACAGTTCTTCGTTTCCACCCTGCTTTAGCACCATACAAAGCAGCTATCTTACCATTATCTAAAAAGCTATCTGAAGGTGCTACTGAAGTATTCGCAGAATTAGCTAAAGACTTCATGGTAGACTTTGATGAAACTGGTTCTATCGGTAAACGTTACCGTCGTCAAGACGAAATCGGTACACCATTCTGTATCACATACGACTTCGACTCAGTTGAAGACAAAGCTGTTACAGTACGTGACCGTGACACAATGGAACAAGTTCGTATGCCAATTAGCGAACTAAAAGGTTTCTTAGAGAAGAAAATCCAGTTCTAATTATAAGAAAAAGAGGCTGCTCATAAGAGCGCCTCTTTTTTATTTTTCACGTTTTTCTTTAATTGCTACTGTACATCTTGATATACATAGTAAATCATCATTTTCATCAATAATGCGAACATCCCAAACCATTGTCGATTGTCCTCTATGTATTGGTGTTCCGATCGCTGTTACAATTCCATCTTTCTTTGAGCGAATGTGGTTCGCATTAATTTCTAATCCGAAACAAATACATTTTTCTTGATCAATTAAATTATATGAACCAACACTTGCCACTGTTTCTGCTAATGCAACCGATGCACCACCATGTAAAAATCCAAATGGCTGATGCGTACGCTCATCAACAGGCATCGTAGCAACCACCTTATCTTCTGTCATCTCTAACAACTCAATTCCAAGTGAATCCATTAAAGTTTTTGCCATATCGCTTCCCCCTTCTCTTACTTTAATTAAATGTATAATTTTACCTATTTATTTTCAAACTACTTATAACACTTATATAAGGAGGCTTCACCTAAATGAAACAGAAATTTTGTATATTACTGCTTATGTTCTCCTTGCTGACTATTGTACCAAATTGTGCAATAACAGCCAAAGCATCTAACCTGACAATCGATGTTAAGACTGTAACGCAAAAAGGTAAGAAACCTTATATAGAATATCAAATAAACAGGCCTTCTTTTCACGAATTTTCTGACTCTAAATTTCAAAATAAACTCAATTTATACTACAAAAAATCCACTGACAAATTTAAAACCAAATTAGAAAAAGAAGCAAAAAAATATTATAAAGAGACAGAAGGATCTAGTACACCATTTCATCCGTACGTAGCAAATGTTGATTATAAAGTCTCTTTAAACAAACCACCTTTTCTTAGCCTATATGTGAATTACTATCAATATACTGGCGGAGCACACGGTCTTTATACGTGGAAGGCAAATACATTCGATTTAAACGAAAAAAAGGTACTGCACTTAGACGACTTATTTGAACAAAAGGATAAATATAAAGATGTAATCCGTGCGGAGATTGTACGACAAATTAAACAAAATGAAAGCATTTATTTTCCTGATGCAACTGAAAAAGTAATGAGTATGAAAAAATTCCACTTCTTTTTAGAGCCAGACAATCTCGTCATTTATTTCCCTTTATATGAGATTGCTCCCTATTCAAGTGGAATTCCGCAATTTCGTATTCCATATACGTTGCTAAGAGACTATTTAAAGCCTTCTTATCAAAATATTTTAATTGACAACAAGTAAATATTTTCGCTACGATAATGTTAACCTAAAAACAACAGGAGGTTAACATTATGAGAAGATTTCATGTTTTAGATTTAGCATTAGCTGCCATGTTCGTTGCTCTTATGGCAATCGGTGCAAATATTGTATCTTGGGCACCATTCCTTCAAGTAGCAGGCATCCCATTATCTATGCAACCATTTTTCGCAATTTTAGCAGGTCTTCTTCTTGGAAGTAGACTTGGTGCCTTATCCATGACTGTATATATGCTCGTTGGCGTAGCCGGCGCACCAATCTTCGCTAACTTCAAAGCTGGATTTGGAGCACTTTTAGATCCTACTGGTGGTTTTATTATCGCATTTATTATCGTTGCTTACGTATCCGGAAAACTAGTAGAACAAAAAGAAAGACCAACATTCATTACATTTGCAATTGCCTCTTTCACAGGAATTATTTTAACTTATATAATCGGTACTACTTACATGTACGGGGCAGTCAATCTCTTTATGGGCGGTAATATGAGCTATAAAGCTGCTTGGATGATTATGATGTGGTTTGCAGTAAAAGATATTGCATTTACAATTATCGGTGCTATTATCGCACCTCGCATATATTATGCTGTGCGTCGTTCTGCTTATCAGCATTCTCATTCGACGATTTCATAATAAAAAAATGAGTTATTTCAGTATACTGAAATAACTCATTTTTTTATTATGACTCTTGATTCGCTTGTTCTTCTAAAATTTTCTTCATCATCGCAACCATGTCATCACGTAATTCTGGGTGTTGCAGAGCCATTTCGATTGTCGTTTGAACGAATCCTAGCTTTTCACCTACGTCGTAGCGCTTTCCTTCGAAATCGTAGGCAAATACACGTTGGATTTCATTTAAGCTTTGGATTGCATCTGTTAACTGAATTTCACCACCAGCACCGACATGTTGCTGTTCTAAGAACATAAAGATTTCAGGCGTTAAAATGTAGCGCCCCATAATCGCTAAGTTTGAAGGAGCTGTACCTTGTGCTGGTTTCTCAACGAAATTGCGAACTTGGTAACGACGACCTTCTTGTTCTAATGGATCGATAATTCCGTAGCGGTGTGTTTCATTTTCTGGAACAGTTTGTACACCAATAACAGAAGAAAGTGTTTTTTCATACTCATCCATTAATTGACGTAAACACGGTTTCTCAGCTTGGACAATATCATCACCTAGTAACACTGCAAATGGCTCATCACCAATGAATTTACGTGCACACCAAACAGCATGTCCTAGTCCCTTCGGCTCTTTTTGACGGATGTAATGAATATCTACCATTTTTGAAGAAGCTTGTACTTTTTCAAGCAACTCATATTTTTTCTTCTCTAATAAGTTTTGTTCTAGTTCAAATGCGTTATCAAAATGATCTTCGATAGAGCGCTTTGTTTTACCAGTAACAATAATAATATCTTCGATTCCCGATTTCACTGCTTCTTCTACAATGTATTGAATCGTTGGTTTATCTACTATCGGTAACATTTCTTTCGGCATTGCTTTCGTTGCTGGTAAAAAACGTGTTCCTAATCCAGCTGCTGGGATTATCGCTTTTCTTACTTTTTTCATCACAAAATACCCTCTCTCCTGTCGGAATCAATAGCAAGCATTTCCTACATAAAACAAAAGGGAGATTTCGCTCCCTTTTGTTCCTTACTACTTAAAATTACTTTGTATTATAAACGATTCATAATGTCTTCTTTAATAGTAAGTAACTTTTGTTCACTATTTTGTAAAGAACTATCTTTTACACCAAAGTAAAACTTAATCTTCGGCTCAGTTCCAGATGGGCGTAGGCAGAACCATGAACCATCCTCTAATTGATATTTTAACACATTTGATTTCGGTAAGTGAATCTCTTCTTTATGTCCATCTTGTAAAGATGTAACAACGCTCGCTTTATAGTCTTCAACTGCTACGACTGTTAAGCCCGCCACTTCTTTCGGAGGATTCTCACGGAACGTTGCCATCATCTCTTGGATTTTTTCCGCTCCATCTTTTCCTTTTAACGTTAACGATACAAGGTCTTCACGGAAGAAGCCGTACTTCTCAAATACTTCTAATAGACCGTCATATAACGTTTTCCCTTGTGATTTGTAGTATGCAGCTACTTCACATGCAAATAGAACAGATTGTACTGCATCTTTATCACGGCAGAATGGGCGGATTAAATAACCATAGCTTTCCTCATAACCGAATTGGAATTCATATTGTCCGCTTTCTTCATACTGTCTAATTTTCTCACCGATAAATTTAAATCCAGTTAGCGTATCAACTGTATCTAAACCGTATGCTTTTGCAATTGTACGACCAATTTCAGACGTTACGATTGTTTTTAATACGACACCGTTCTCTGGAAGCGTTCCGTTTTCTTTCTTTTGAGATAGTAAGTAATCAAGCATTAATGCACCTGTTTGGTTTCCTGTTAATACTTGGAACTCACCATTATGATTACGCACTGCTACACCAAGGCGGTCTGCGTCAGGATCAGTTGCGATTAATACATCTGCGCCTACCTTTTCACCGTCACGAATTGCATACTCAAACGCTGCGTGCTCTTCTGGGTTCGGTGATTTTACTGTAGAGAAGTTTGGATCTGGTAACTCTTGCTCTTTTACAACTGTTACATCTGTAAATCCAACCTCTTTTAAACCACGGCGTACAGAAATATTTGATGTTCCGTGCAATGGTGTAAAGACGATTTTTAAGTCTTTGCCGACCTTTTGCACCATTTCTTTATTAATGATGACATTGTTCAATTCTGCAGCATATGCATCATCTACTTCTTGTCCAATAATATGTAATAAACCGTCAGCTTTTAATTGCTCTACATCAGCGACTTCAACTGTTAATTCATCTTCTACTGCATTTACGTAGCTAATTAACTCATCTGCTTCTTTTGGAGGTAACTGTCCACCATCTTCACCGTATACTTTGTATCCGTTATATTCAGGTGGATTATGGCTTGCCGTAAGAACGATTCCACTTACTGTATGTAAATGACGAACTGCGAAAGAAAGTACTGGCGTTGGACGTAAGCTTTCAAACACATATGTTGTGATACCGCGTGCACCAAGTGTAGCAGCAACTTCCATTGCAAACTCAGGTGATTTATGACGAGAATCATAGGCTACAACAACACCGCGTTTTTTCGCTTCCTCACCTAACTTTTCGATAAAGCTTGCTAATCCTTTTGTTGCTTTACGAACTGTATATACATTTAAACGGTTCGTACCAGCACCAAGTTCACCACGCATACCACCTGTGCCAAACTCTAGATTTTTATAAAAGCTATCCTCGATTTTCTTCTCATCTTGCTTCATATTTTCTAGCTGTTCTTTTAATTCTGCATCTAATTGTGCGTAAGAAAGCCAGCGACTAAATTCTTGTTTCCAATTCATTCTTCTCTCTCCTCTCGCTCGTCATACCTTTATTATATGAAAAAAACATGCTGTATCTCAATATTTTATAAAATCTAACAGGATTTTACTAGGAATATTTGTATACACTATTGTTAAATACTCCACTAAAGGGAATGAGGATTATGCACGAATGGGGCTTGTCAGAAGAGCTCAAAATACAAACAAAGCAAATGATTGAAATTGCTGAAAAAGAACTATCGATTATGAGGAACGCAATCGATAAAGAAGACGAATGTATTTTATGCAAAATGGAAGATATTCATCATATGTTAGCAAATGTACAAACATTGGCAGCTACATACTATATTCAGGCATATTTATCACCTTATACGGAAAGTTCATCTTTTATTACGACAGCTATCCAACATTTAAGCGCCAGAAAACATGGTGCTCTTATCGTCGTGGAACGAAACGAGACGCTTGAAGCTCTCATTCAAACTGGAACGACATTAAACGCTCATTTAACTGCCCCATTACTCGAATCAATATTTTATCCAGGTAACCCTCTTCATGACGGTGCCGTTCTCGTAAAAAATAATCATATTGTCTCAGCTGCTAATATTCTTCCTTTAACGAAAAGTACAGAAGTTGATCCTGAGCTAGGAACACGTCACAGAGCTGCAATTGGCTTATCAGAAAAGAGTGATGCACTTATATTAGTTGTCTCTGAAGAAACGGGCCGTACTTCTTTTGCTTTAAATGGGGTTTTGTATACGATTTCTTTATAAAGTGAAACTTTAATCAGCCCTCACCAATCGAGCGTTTACCGGCAATCCGACCTAACTGCTTTCCTTTCGCTGAATTTTGAGTTATGGGTCTTACTACCCGGCAAATAGTAGGATAAACAAACCTATAAAAAGAAGACTGTTCCAAAATATCGGAACAGTCTTCACTTATACTCTTATTCTTCTCCAAAACGCTCCACAAGTGTTGCAAGTGTACGTACCATTGCGCCAGTTGCTCCAGCTGGACCTAAGTCGTGCGCACCTTTTGTTTCTGATGTTCCAGCGATATCTAAGTGTACCCATGGTGTATCTTCAGCGAATTCGCCTAGGAATGTACCTGCCATAACCGCATGTCCTTCACGGCCTGGTGAGTTATTTAAATCAGCAAACTTACTGTTTCTCACACGTTCTTTATCACGATCAAAAATCGGTAGTTGCCAAATTGGCTCATCTGTTTCCATAGAAGCCTCTAGCACTTGCTCAAATAACTCTTCATTATTTGTCATTGCGCCTGTCGTATAGTTTCCAAGTGCAACAATTACACCGCCTGTTAATGTTGCAACATCAACAAGGTAGTTTGCACCAAGTTTTTTCGCATACGTAATACCGTCAGCTAAAGCTAGACGACCTTCTGCATCCGTATTTAATACTTCAATTGTTTTTCCGCTCATAGATGTGATTACATCGTCTGGCTTAAATGCCGTACCACTTACAACGTTATCAGTTGAAGGAATAACAGCGATCACATTTTGTTCTGGGCGAAGTTCACCGATAATTTCCATCGCACCTAATACAGCAGCTGCACCGCCCATATCACCTTTCATACCAACCATGCCTTCACGTGGTTTTAAAGAATAACCACCTGTATCGTATGTAATACCTTTTCCAACGAACCCAATGACATCTCTCCACTCTTCTTTTCCTTTATAAATAAGAGCGATCATTTTTGGTGGCTCTACACTACCTTGGTTTACTGCAAGTAACGCACCCATACCAAGGTCTTCCATCTCTTCTTTCTCAAGAACTTTATAGTCCATATCATACTTCTCCGCTAATTCAACAGCATACTCAGCAAGCTTTGTCGCTGTTAATACGTTTGGCGGCATATTTACAAGTGTACGAGCTGAATTTGTTGCACGTCCATGTACGTAGCCAACTGTTAATGCTGCTTCAATTTCTTGTGCATCTTCCGCTGTAATAGCCGTGAACTTCTCTAACTCTACACGATCCTTTTTATCTGATTTATACGTTTGTAACTCATATGTACCAAGGCCTTGTACCTCTGCCGCAATATGAGCGACATCAATCGCGTCTAATTTCTCTGTTACGAAAGAATCAAGTAAGATTGCTGCATCTTGTACTTTTGCTGCTTGCAGTGTTTTAAACGCCTTACCAAGAGCCGCACGTAACGTTTCTGTCGTGTAAGATTCTTTCTTTCCTAAACCAACAAAGTAATAACGTTTCACATTTGTTTTCCCTAAGCTATATACTTTCGAAATGGCCTTTTTCTTCGTAGATAATTCTTTCTCTTCTAGTAAAACTTGTAATTGCCCTTCAAACGCTTTGTCCAGTTCTTGTACAAAACTACTCATTTTCTCTTCTTCAAATAAAGCAACAATTACCGCTTCATGACCTGCTAATTCTTTTTGTACTTGAAACATGTTCAGACCCCCTAAATTTCTCTACCACCATTATAACTTTATTTTCGATAAAATGCGATAATTCTAACTACAGTTATATGGCGTGTAAAATCGCAGATCCAAAATCTCCTCTATCATGAAATAAGCCAAGAAAAAAAGTCTAGCGTAATTACGACTAGACTATCTTTGTTTTAAATATTGACCACGAAACACTTGCATCGTTTCGTCTTGATTTAACATCGTTAACTCTTCTTCTGTAAACTTACCATTTCCTACTTTTACTACGTACACATTTACTTTTTTCTTACCCCATTGGCTATAAACATCTTTCACCGTATCATAATATAGATCAAGACGGTTTCCTTTTATTGCACCGCCCTTATCAGCTACTACACCATACCCGTAACCTGGCACGAAGAGAATCGTTCCAATCGGGAATACGCGTAAGTCCGCAGCAATTGTGGAATATAAATCCCTTTTCACTTTGACACCTGAATATGTAATACCATACTCTGGATGCCCTGGCCTCTTACCAGTTGACTCAATCCCCGATGTATAACCTGTTGCAGTCATTTCAATTGAACGATATTTAGACCAGTCGTTTGCCTGCTCTAAAGCATTTATCACTTCTTTACTCGGAGCAACATTTCTCTTAACTTCTGCTGCATGTACTTCTTTTGCACTCATTCCTTCATATATCTTTACAATCTCTAATAAAGAAACTCCTGTGAAAGCATTCCATGTTACGCATAATGCAATTGCAAGTAAACAAGTCATCATAATGCGAATACAATATCGTTTTAACATTTTTATATTCCACACTCCTTCATCGTTAATCATTCCCTATACGATGAAGGAATATGCAAAAAAAATAATCTCCAACTTAATTGGAGATTAAAACATTTGATATCCGCTTTTCCGAAGTTTCTTGATTACGACTCCTGCTAAAGCAGCCCCTACTAATCCAGTAGATAGAATAAATACGTCTGCTTGTCCTAAGTGCGATACACTTGTCCCAAATGAAGAAAATGTTTCTTTCGGTTTTGAAAAATAATCCCACATACTCGCTTTATTAATAATAAGCATACAAACAATCGGATACACAATAACCATTACCCAAGTAGCTCGCAAAATCATGTTGAGTAAAAATCCAATTCCAAAGAACAAAATAAAGAATAACATCATTGAAATAAGTAGTACCGGTATACTCACTCTTTTCCCCTCTCCTTCGCACGTGCCGTAAATACGTGATAAGCTGTATAACCAAATGGTTCACCTGGATTTAATGTTTTGTCCACTTCAAGATGTAGTTCTGATCTTCCTTCTAACAAATATTTAATAAGCACAGACGTATTCGGATCGTCTACAATCTTATCCGGATGTAAGAACGCCACTTCAGACAATTCTTTCTCCTGTACAATAATATTTTCTCCTTCAGGTTCCAAAAGGAAAATAATCATATTATCACTAATCTCATTACGAATAACACCCGATCGAACACCAATAATCCCCTTCACATGAGCGACAATGCCTGTCTCTTCTAACACTTCGCGTTTCACAGCTTCATCAACCGTCTCACCTTCATTTACAAAACCAGCCGGTAAAGACCATTTCCCTTTTAATCCACTGTATTTCTTCTTAACAAATAGCCACCTACCATCTTTTGTAGCTACTAAACCACTAACAGCTAGCCATACCTTCCCTCGTTTCTCCATGATGTAATAACCTCCTCCATCAGAACGGACAGAATATTCTTTCTTTTTTATATATTATACTATATTTTTAATATGAAAAAAGCAGAAACAGCTCTTAGCCGTTTCTGCTTTTTCTACTATATATTAAAAGAACTTTAATTTACCTTTTTTAAGAACTAATAAAGGTCCACCTAATAAGAATAGGTAACGGTTATCGATTACTTTCTTCATGAAGGAAGCTTTCCAACCTGTTAACTTTTTACCCATAACAACGCCCATTGCATCGTCATGACCTAAAGAACATACAGATCCTTTATTATCGAATGCGAATTTCTTCATTTCGCCCTTGCCACGAACTAATACAGTTAAGTTGTGTGCAATATTGTAACCTTGTTGAATTGCAATTTGTGCTGTTGGTGGGTAAGGACGGTTAATTTCTTCATTAATGATTAACGCTGCGTCACCAACCATGAATACATCTTCGTATCCTGGAGCGTGCATGTACTCATCAACTTTTACACGCCCGCGCATTGCTTCAAAGCCAGACTCTTCCACAATACCATTACCACGAACACCTGCAGCCCAAACTACTGTTTCAGACTTAATTAATTCAGTGTCATCGCCATTCGCAACGATAATACCTTCTTCAGTTGCTTCTTTAATTGCTGTACCGATGCGGAATTCTACACCTTTTTTCTCAAGTTGTTTTACAGCGTATTCTACTAACGCTGGATCGAAACCTGGAAGTGCTGTTGGAGCAGCTTCTACACAGATGATACGTGCTTTTTCACGTGGTACATTATACTCTTTGCAAAGTTCAGGAACACGGTTTGCAAGCTCACCTACGTACTCGATACCAGTAAATCCAGCACCACCAACAACGATTGTTACTAACTCATCGCGTTGTTCAGTTGCATATTTAGAGAAACTAGCTTCCATATGCTCACGAATTTCACGAGTTGCATTAATGTTAGCGATTGAGAATGCATGCTCTTTTAATCCTGTAATTCCGAATGTTTCTGATTCGAAACCAAGACCAATTACTAAGTAATCATACTCTAACTCGCCATCTTTTAAGATAATGCGTTTTTCAGCAGCTTTAATTTCTACTACTGTGTCTTGTACAAAGTTCACTTTATTTGTATCAATAACGTCTTGAATATCTAGACAGATTTTTTCATCTTGTAATGTACCAGCTGCGCTCTCATGTAACCAAGTCGCTTGGTAGTGATAGCTGTTGTTGTTTACTAGCGTAATTTCAGCTTCATTTACAGATAATGCTTTTTGCAGACGAACAGTCGTAATCATCCCGCCATAACCTGCACCTAAAACTACGATTTTTGGAGTCTTCACCAAATCACAACCCTTTTCTTTATATAATAGTAATGAAAAATAATACCAAGTACTAAAAACTCTATTTGTCAAGAATGTGGAATTTATCACATTCTATATCATAACAAAACGCAGTCAAAAAATCGTACGAATTTTGTCATAGAAATTTAACATAATACTTCCCTATATTAGTCGGTTTTATTCCAGAATTCAAGCGTCTGGAGAATTATCAATATTTTAAAATAACATAGCGTTTTCAAGGGTTTTTTAGCCTTTTTTTCATGTATTTTCCTTTCTGTATATTTTATACAATAAAAAAGAACCTATGCGAAAACTTACACACAATTCAGTCGTTTTCAGAAGTATTATGAACTCAAATATGCTATCATTTATTTGAAAGTGTCATCATTTGCAGGATTTTCATGTACATATGAACAATATATGAAATCAATATCAAAATTCCATCTATAGGGGGAATGAAAGTGGCAGAAAATCAAAAAGTTTACGACATAACAATTATTGGTGGTGGTCCAACGGGACTGTTCACAGCATTTTATGGCGGTATGAGACAAGCAAGTGTAAAAATCATTGAAAGCTTACCTCAACTTGGCGGACAATTATCCGCACTCTACCCTGAAAAATACATTTATGATGTGGCTGGATTTCCAAAAGTACGCGCACAAGAATTAGTTGATAACTTAAAAGAGCAAATGAAGAAATTTGACCCAACTGTTTGTTTAGAAGAAGCTGTCGATACGCTTGAGAAACAAGCTGACGGTATATTTAAACTTGTTACGAATAAGCAAACTCACTATTCTAAATCAGTTATCATTACTGCTGGCAATGGTGCTTTCCAACCACGCCGCTTAGAATTAGAAGGTACAGCGAAATACGAAAAGAAAAACTTACATTATTTCGTTGATGATATGAATAAATTTGCTGGTAAGCGCGTCGTAGTATTTGGCGGTGGCGACTCAGCAGTAGACTGGACAATGATGTTAGAACCGATTGCTGAAAAAGTTACAATCGTTCATCGTCGTGATAAATTCCGTGCGCATGAACATAGCGTAGAAAGCTTAATGAATTCTCGTGCAGAAGTAAGTACACCATACGTTCCAGTAGAACTCATTGGTGATGACAAGATTGAACAAGTCGTTCTTCAACATGTAAAAACGGAGGAAAAAATTATCATCGATGTTGATGACGTAATCGTAAACTACGGCTTCGTTTCTTCTCTTGGCCCAATTAAAAACTGGGGCTTAGATATACAAAAAAACAGCATCCTTGTAAATTCAAAAATGGAAACAAATATTCCTGGCATTTACGCTGCTGGTGACATTTGTACATATGAAGGAAAAGTAAAACTTATCGCTTGTGGATTTGGCGAAGCACCGACAGCAGTAAACAATGCAAAAGCTTACTTCGATCCAAATGCAAAACTTCAACCGATGCATAGCTCAAGTATGTTTTAATATGCAAAAATAAAGCTCCTTCCATACGTGGAAGGAGCTTTCCTTTTATATAACATAAAAGCACACTGAGTCCAATAAACTATCGAACTCAGTGTGCTTTTCGTCTAAAAAATTATTGTTTTCTTCTTCTACCTAATACGAATAATACTCCGCCAACTAAGAATGAAATTCCCGCACCAACTGACATCATCCATGAATGTGCTGCCCCTGTTTTCGGTAATTCTTTTTCTACTTTTGCTTGCGGTTCTTTAATTAACTTTTCCAGTCTTACTTCCGGTTTCACTTCTGGTTTCTTCAGATCTTTCGGTTCCTCCGGTTTCACTTCTGGTTCCTTCGGCTCTTTCGGTTCCTCCGGTTTCACTTCTGGTTCCTTCGGCTCTTTCGGTTCCTCTGGTTTCACTTCTGGTTCTTTCGGTTCTTTCGGATCTTCCGGCTTCACTTCTGGTTCCTTCGGTTCTTTCGGATCTTCCGGTTTCACTTCTGGTTCCTTCGGTTCTTTCGGATCTTCTGGTTCCTTCGGCTCTTCTGGTATCTTAAGATCTTCTTTTGTTTTCGGTAAAATTGTAACTGTAGGCTCAAGTGGTGGATTTATTTTATCGTCCACTACCGCTCTATTTGTTATCCCTTTACTTGGTGCTGCTTTTACCTTCACTTTAAAAATAATACTACGTTCTTTCGTATCTGTAATTTCTAGATACTTTGCTATTACTTTTCCAAACTCCATTTTTAACTCTATTGGATTTGGTTCAGCCCCTTCAAATCTAATGCTATCTTGCACGTACTCTAAACCGGCTGGAATTTCATCTTCTACCTTTACCTCTGCTAGTTTGCCGTTTTCTACCGTATTTTTGAAACTAATTCGGTATTCTACTTCTTCTCCTAGCTTCGGTTCTTTATTATTTACTGTCTTCGTCGCTTTTAACTTACCATCTTTATATTCTGGCTTTATTGTCGCTGTCGGTTCCATAACTGGATGATCTGGATCATCTACATGAATGATCGCTTTATTTGTTATTTCCTCTCCAACTTTTACTGATTCTTTTACCTTTACTTTAAAGATGATACTTCTTTCTTTCGTATCCGTAATTTCTGGATACTTCACTGTTACTTTTCCATTCTCGACTTTAAGTTCTGTTGGCACAGGCTTATCACCTACGGCCTCCAGACTTTCTTTCACATACTCTAAACCAGACGGAATTTCATCTTCAATCTTTACATCAACTAACTTCCCGCCATCTACTGTGCCGTTAAAAGTAATTCGATATTCGATTTCTTCCCCTAGCTTTGGTTCATGGTTACTTACTTCTTTCCTTGCCTCTAGTTTCCCATCTTTATATTGAGGTGTAATTGGTATAAGTGACTCAACTGGTGGATTTGTCGGATTATTATCATCCACAACCGCCTTGTTTATAATTTCTTTTCCTACTTGTACCGTTTCTTGTACTTTCACTTTAAAGATGATACTTCTTTTTTTCGTATCCGTAATTTCTGGATACTTTGCTGTTACTTTTCCATTCTCAACTTTAAGTTCTACTGGATTTGGTTCCGGCCCATCAGACTTTATACTATCCTGTACGTATTCTAAACCAGCTGGAATTTCGTCCTCTACTTTCACCTCAGTTAGTTTGCCGTTTTCTACCGTATTTTCAAAACTAATTCGATATTCTACTTCTTCTCCTAACTTCGGTTCATGGTTACTCACTGTCTTTTCAGCTTGTAATACACCCTCTTTATGTTGAGGTTGTATCGCGACATTCGGTTTCTCTGGTGGATTTATAGTATCTTCCACAACCGCCGTATTCACAATCGCTTCGCCAATTTTAGCTTTTTCTTTCACTTTTGCTTTAAAGACGATACTTCTTTCTTTCGTATCCGTAATTTCTGGATATTCTGCGAGTACTATGCCGTTTTTCACTTTTACATGCAACGGTTTTGGATTATCCCCCTCAGCTCTTTCGCTACCTTCTACAAACTCTAAACTGTTTGGTAATTCATCCTTAATTTTCACCTTCGCTAATTTTCCGTGCTCAACTACGTTACGGAACGTAATTCGATACTCTACTTCTTCTCCTAATTTTGGAGCTGGGTTATTTACTGTTTTCTCAGCTTTTATTTTTCCATTCTTATACTCCGGTGTAATAATCGCTTCTGGTTTTTGCGGAGGATTCTTCGGATTATCATCATCCACAATTGCCGTATTCACGATTTTCTTCCCGACTTTTACTGCTTCTGTTACTTTTACCTTAAATATAATGCTACGCTCAGCTGTATCAGTAATATTTTCATACTTCGCTGTAATTTTTCCAGCTTCTTCTTTTAACTCTACCGGATTTGGTTCATTACCTTCTGCTTTTAAACTATCCTTCACATACTCTAATCCATTTGGTAGTTGATCCTCAATTTTCACTTCTGCTAGTTTTCCGTTTTCTACCGTATTTTTAAAACTAATTCGGTACTCTACTTCTTCTCCTAGCTTTGGATCTTTTTTACTTACCTTTTTATCAGCTTTAAATTTACCATCTTTATGCTGCGGTGTAATATCTACTTCTGGTCGCTCTGGTGGATTTTTTGTATCATCAACAATTGCTTTATTTACAATTGCCTTGTCCACTTCAACAGAATCTTTCACCTTCACTTTAAAGATAATGCTTCTTTCTTTCATGTCAGTGATATTTTCATACTTCGCACTAACCTTACCAGCTTCTTCTTTCAACTCTACTGGGGCCGGCTTATCACCTTCTGCTTTTAGACTATCTTTCACATACTCTAAACCAAACGGAATTTCATCCTCAATTTTAACCTCTGCCAGTTTTCCATCTTTCACCGTATTATTAAATGAAATTCGATATTCGATTTCTTCACCTAGCTTCGGTTTATGATTATTCACCTTTTTATGAGCAGCAATTTTACCATCTTTATATTGTGGTGTAATTTTTGCTGTCGGATCAATTACTGGATGGTTCGGATCATCAACATGGATAATCGCTTTATTTGTAATGTCCTTCCCTATTGTAACCGAATCTTTTACCTTCACTTTAAAGACAATACTTCTTTCTTGCGTATCCATAATCTCTGAATACTTTGCCATTACCTTACCATTTTCTACTTTCAACTCCACTGGTTTTGGCTCTTCACCTTCAGCTTTTTCGCTTCCTTCTACAAACTCTAATCCAGCTGGAATTTTATCTTCTATTTTTACCTCTGCTAGTTTTCCATCTTTCACCGTGTTATTAAAAATAATTCGATATTCGATTTCCTCACCTAACTTCGGTTCATGGTTACTTACTTCTTTTCTTGCCTCAATTTTCCCATCTTTATATTGTGGTGTAATCGGTACATAAGGCTCTTCTGGCAGATTCTTTGTATCATCTACAATTGCCTCATTTACGATTTCTTCTCCCACTTTTACGCTTTCTTTTACCTTCGCTTTAAAGACAATGCTTCTTTCCTCTGTATCTGTAATTTCTGGATACTTTGCCATTACCTTATTATTTTTCACATGTAGCTCTACTGGTTTCGGTTTAGAACCTTCTGCCGTGATACTGCCTTCCACATACTCTAAACCATTTGGTAATACATCCTTTATATTTACCTCTGCTAGTTTTCCGTTTTCTACCGTGCTTTTAAAACTAATTCGGTATTCTACTTCTTCTCCTAGTTTCGGTTTATGATTATTCGCCACTTTCTGCGCAGCAATTTTACCATCTTTATATTGCGGAGTAATTTCCACATGAGGCTCTTCGGGCTCATTTTTTGTATCTACTACGATTGCTTTATTAACAATCTCCTTGCCTATTTCTGCCTCTTCTTTTACTCTCACTTTAAAGATAATACTTCTTTCTTTTGTATCCGTAATTTCTAGATACTTTGCCATTACCTTACCGTTTTCAAATTTCAATTCTACCGGACTAGGCTTAGATCCTTCTGCTTGTAAACTGTTTTCTACATACTCTAATCCAGCTGGAATTTCATCTTCTACTTTAACCTCTACTAGTTTTCCGTTTTCTACCGTATTTTTAAAACTAATTCGGTATTCTATTTCTTCTCCTAATTTCGGTTTTTTATTGTTTACAAATTTCTCTGCTTTAAGCTTACCGTCTTTATATTCTGGCATAATTGTTACTTCTGAAGTTGTTGGATCTTTTGTATCATCAACAACTACTTTATTGACAAGGCCTTCACCAACTTTAAATTCTTCTTTTACTTTCGCTTTAAAGACGATACTTCTTTCTTCTGTATCCGTAATCTCTGGATATTTGGCGATTACTTTTCCATCTTTCACTTTCAGTTCTACTGGATCCGGCTTAGTACCTTCCGCTCGTAAACTATCTTTCACATACTCTAATCCATTTGGTAAATTATCTTCTATTTTTACCTCTGCTAGCTTTCCGTTTTCTACCGTGTTTTTAAAACTAATTCGGTATTCTACTTCTTCTCCTAACTTCGGCGTTTCATTATTTACCGTCTTCTTCGCTTCCACTTTTCCGTCTTTATGCTGCGGAGTAATTTCTGCCGTCGGTGTTTCTGGTTCATTTTTCGTATCATCAACAATTGCTTTGTTAACGATTTTTTTACCGACTTTCACTTCTTCCTTTACTTTCACTTTAAAAGTGATACTTCTTTCTTCTGTGTCCGTAATCTCTGGATACTTCGCCATTACCTTACCATTTTCCATTTTCAATTCTACTGGATCCGGCTTAGTACCTTCTGCTTTCACACTGTTTTCTACATACTCTAAACCTTCTGGTAAAGTATCTTCTATTTTTACCTCTGCTAGTTTTCCGTCTTCTACCGTGTTTTTAAAACTAATTCGGTATTCTACTTCTTCTCCTAACTTCGGCGTTTCATTATTTACCGTCTTCTTCGCTTTCACTTTTCCGTCTTTATGTTGCGGAATAATTTCTGCTGTCGGTGTTTCTGGCGGATGTTTCGTATCGCTCACAATCGCTTCATTAACAATTGAATCGCTCACTTTACCTTTTACTTTCACTTTAAAGGTAATACTTCTCTCTTTTGTATCTGTAATCTCAGGATACTTTGCCATTACCTTACCGTTTTCCATTTTTAATTCCACTGGATCTGGCTTAGAACCTTCTACTTTTAAACTATCTTTCACATACTCTAATCCATTTGGTAAATCATCTTCTATTTTTACCTCTGTTAGCTTTCCATGTTCTACCGTATTTTTAAAGCTAATTCGGTATTCCACTTCTTCTCCTAACTTCGGCGTTTCATTATTTACTATCTTTTTTGCTTCAAGTTTTCCATCTTTATACTGAGGAGTAATTTCCGCTGTCGGATTAACTGGCTTATTTTGCGAATCATCAATAGTTGCTTTATTAATGATTTTTTTACCGACTTTTACTTCTTCTTTTACTTTCACTTTAAAAACGATACTTCTTTCTTCTGTATCCGTAATTTCTGGATATTTTGCCATTACTTTACCGTTTTCAAATTTCAGCTCTACTGAATCTATTCCGGCACCTTCTGCTTTCAAACTATTTTCTACATACTCTAAACCTTCTGGTAAAGTATCCTCTACTGTCACGTCTGTTAGCTTTCCGTTCTTTACCGTATTTTTCATACTAATTCGGTATTCTACTTCTTCTCCTAACTTCGGTGTTTCATTATTTACGATTTTCTTCGCTTTAATTTTTCCATCTTTGTGTAATGGTGTAATTTTCGCTTCTGGTTCTTTCGGATCTTTCATATCATCAACAATTGCCTTATTGATGATTTCCTTCCCCACTTTCGCTTCTTCCTTCACCTTTACCTTAAAGACAATACTTCTTTCTTTCATATCCGTAATATTGTCGTATTCAGCAATAACTTTTCCATCTTTCACACTTAACTTTAATGGAGCTGGTTTATCACCTTCAGCCTTTTCACTGCCTTTTACATACTCTAAACCGTTAGGAATTGTATCCTCTATTATTACCTTTTCTAGTTTTCCGTTTTCTACCGTGTTCTTAAAGCTAATTCGGTATTCTACTTCTTCTCCTAGTTTTGGTGATGGATTATCTACTGTCTTCTTCGAATCAATTATTCCATCCTTATGTTGCGGAGTAATTCTTTCCTCCGGTTCAATCGGTGGATTTTTCGTATCATCAACAATTGCTTTATTGACAATCTCTTTATCTACTTTTACTTCTTCCTTCACCTTTACTTTAAAGACGATACTTCTTTCTTTCATATCCATAATATCGATATACTTAGCTTTGACTATCCCATTTTCAACAGCTAATTCTACTGGTCCAGGTGCTTCTCCTTCGGCCTTGATGCTATTTTCTACATATTCAAGACCTTTTGGAATTGTATCTTCCACTCGCACCGTTTCTAGTTTTCCGTTCTCAACCGTATTATGAAAACTAATGCGGTACTCGATTTCTTCACCTAACTTCGGCTTCTTATTATTAACTACCTTTGTAGCAGCAATTTCACCTTTTTTACTTTGCGGTGTAATAACAACCTTCGATTCAACAGGCTCATTTTTCGGATCTTTTGCAATTGCTTTATTTACAATTGCCTCCCCTACCTTTGCCGAATCTTTTACTTTCACTTTAAAAACAATACTTCTTTTTTCTGTATCCATAATCTCTGGATACTTTGCCATTACTTTGCCATCTTCCACTTTTAGTTCTACTGGCTCTGGTTTTATACCTTCAGCTTTCAAACTATCTTTCACGTATTCAACACCTTTAGGTAGTGTATCTTCTACTAACACCGTTTCTAGTTTTCCGTTTTCTACCGTATTATAAAATGTAATTCGGTATTCCACTTCTTCTCCTAGTTTTGGTGTTTGATTCGTTACGTTTTTTTCTACATCCACTTTACCGTATTTATAATCCGGCGTAATCTTTTCTTCTGGATGCTCAGACTGTCCATTTGGCTCACTCACAACCGCTTTATTAACAATCGTTTCTCCCGCTTTTGCCTCTTCTTTTACTTTCACTTTAAAGGCGATGCTTCGCTCTTTTGTATCCGTAATTTCTGGATATTTTGCGATTACCTTACCATTCTCTACTTTTAACTCTACTGGATTTGGTTCAGTACCTTCAGCTCTCTCACTGCCTTGAACAAATTCTAAGTTAGCTGGAATTTCATCTTCTATTGTAATTGCATCTAGTTTTCCGTTTTCCACCGTATTTTTAAAGCTAATTTGATATTCAAATTCTTCTCCTAGCTTCGGCTTCTTATTTGTTGCTTTTTTCTTTGCATCAATTTTACCGGCCTTATGCTGTGGTGTAATCTTCTCTTCTAGATCCTTTGGTGGATTTGTTTTATCACTAACGGTTGCTTTGTTAACAATTTCTTCACCAATTTTTGCAGTTTCTTTTACTTTTGTTTTAAAGACGATACTTCTTTCTTCCATATCCATAATTTCTGGATACTTTGCAATTACTTTGCCATTTTCAAACTTCAGCTCTACTGGCTCTGGTTTTACACCTTCGGCTTTCAAACTATCTTTCACGTATTCAAGACTACTTGGTAATTCGTCTTCAATCGTCAATACATCTAGACGTCCATCTTTTATCTTATTTTTAAATGTAATACGATACTCTACCTCATCACCTAACTTCGGTGTTTTATTAGAAGCTATTTTTCTCGCCTCTATTTCCCCTGGAACTTCTTTTGGGGTAGTAACCGTAACATTTGCATCGTCCTCAGTTTCATACTTTATCTCGGCACTATCTTGTCCCTTTACAACAACGACATTTTTTACTGTTGTATCTGATTGTACAGAATCTTTCACTTTTACTTTGAATGTAATAACGGTACTTTCACCCGGCTTTAAAACACCACCGTTTTTAGCATCTGCACCTTCACCAACACGGAAATCAATTTGATTATTTACAAACTCTGCTTCATCATCGCTTGCATTATCTGTTTTATTTCCTTTATTACTTCCAGAAACATATTGAATAGACCCTGGAACATACTCTAAACGATCATCTAATTTATCAAAACCTTTTACATTTGATACCGGCGCTTGGTTATTTTTCGTATCATTTTTCACTTCAATTTGATACGTAAACTCTTCACCAGCTTTAACGTCCTTAATTTCTTTTCCGGCACTATCTAATGCCTTTTTATCAACTTGTAAGTTTGGAGCATTATGTTCTGTAACGAATGTAGCGTTATTTAATACGTAAATATCACCGCCACCACCATATGCTCTAAAACGCATTTTTGCTTCTTTTAAATCATTTTTCACTTGAGTGGGTCCTTCAAGGTGATACGTATGAATATCTGTACTGAAAGAATTTGTCCAATCTGGATTATATCCTGGGTATTTTTTCGTAACAAATTCGTTAGTACCATCTACTTGTACTTCTGTCATAGATGAGTCATTAACATCATTATCTTTACCTTTAATATTTTTAAACTTTTGATACCCTAACCCAAAATCATACTCTCCATAATCATAGGCATATCCATCATTATCAGCTGGATCACCTTGCGATGAAAAATAACTAAATTTCGCCTTAAAAGCGCCTTCTTTTGGTGTGTTTATTTTATTAACACTAATATCTGTCCAAGCTGTACTTTTTTGAGAGACTAGCCCTTCCCAAATCTTCATGTCTTTTACTGTTTCTTTATAGTTTTCATAAACTAATATAAGATTCCAGTTACCCCAGTAATAGCCACTACCTTTTTCAAATTTAATTTGTGGCACATTTGCAACTGTCACCGTTTGAGAAATACCTTGCTGTGCAATTACATTTGTTACATCTGCATACGCTACGTATCCTGCACCACTGCCATAGTGATTTGCAATATACGGTAAAGAATCCGCTTTTCGTATACTATCAGCACTTACTTCAGCGTATTGCTTATTTCCCATCTTCATTTTAACGGGTTGTCTTACATCTTCATCGCTAACTCTATAATCTGTCCTTGCATCACTCGGAGTCCCCATAGCAGCTGTCCAAAACAAATACGCCTTTTTCACTTTACTTCCAGCAGGAATGTTAGGAAATGCACCTGTTGACGAATTAAAAGTACTATCATCGTTATCAACATCAACCGTCATTTTATTCGTTTTATAACCCATACTTTGTCTGCCATAATGATCAGATGTCAAACCAAGCGTCACATTACCAGTCTGTACTAAATTACCAGGAGCAATTGTAGAATACAACGGGTCTCCAAATCCTTGTTTATCTCCTGTTTGGATTTGAACCTTCGAAGCATTTTCTGATGCAGCTTGTACTTCTGCATCACTCTGCTTTACTGCTAAAGGTGATTGCTTTTTCTCTTTTTCTAGTTGCTTCTCAGCCTCAGGTTGTTTTATCTTCTCTATTTCTGTTTTTTGTGCAGATGTATTTTTATCTTCTACAGATACTTTTAATTTTCCATCCACTTCTTTAGTTTTTGAATCAGTTGTTGATCCGATAGCTTTCTTACTACTGTCAGCCTCATCATCGGTATTAGCTTCTAACTTCTCTTCAGAAGGAAGCCCTTCAACATCTACAGACATGTTTCCTATTTGTAGTTGATCCTTTTGCACACTAATTTTTTGCTTATACTCTTTATTAAAATGTTGCGCACGACGAGCTTTTATTAATACAGTCATTTTTTCATGTGATTTTAAATCTTGAATTTTAAGATTAGAAGAAAGAACCTTTCCTCCATTATCTTTTTCCTCTACATAGAAATCCGCTACCTTATTTTCAAGTAACTTCTCTCCGTTTACTTTCACAGATTGCGAAAGAAACTCAATTCCATTGTCATTATTTTGTTTAATTACTAATTCTCGGATTGGTGTATCTCCCGTATTTTCAATCTTATATTGAAATACGTGCTCCCTCTCCGCTACTTCTCCCTTATACATTTCAGCATTCACTTGATCTGCCTTAATTTTCACATCATTTCCTTGTAACTCATCCCAGCTTTTTTTATTTATCTCTGTAGCAAAAGCACTGGGCGAAGGCAATATGATGGATAGAAGAAGTGTGATCATTGTTACGACATTAAAACACTTCAATACTTGCTTCATATTTTCTACCTTTCTCCTTTCTATATACTTGCTATCCGTCTACTAAATTGCAGTAACCCTTTCATTTAGTAGACGAATACATAGCAATATATATCCACTCGCAACAATCCGACCTACGAAAATGTATCGTTGAAATCCCAATGTCAACAATATAAATCTCATAGAATATTACTATTTTAATTTATCAAAAATAGCATATATACCGGACACTTATACAAACCTTTACCATACTTTTAATATAGTAAAAACACCGTGCTGTATAGGTTTATATAACAGTTAAAGGATACTTAAAAATTTTAACATACTCCTCATCCTATTTATACATACAATAGAAAATTTACCATTTTTTAGTTATTTTCAGTTTGTTTTTTATGATTAAAATTTTCTAAAAATAACAACCGTTACATGTAAAAATATGTTATATTAAAATAAGAACAAACGTTCTTTTTAAAGGGAGGAATTTTTTATGCTACACGAACCCATTATCGTAAAAAAAGAAGCTTTCCACGCAATCGGCGTTTCGGTTACGACGACTAATGAAAAAGAGGCATCTACTGAAGGACAAATCCCACAACTCTGGAACCAATACTTTCAAGAACAAATGATGCATCACATCCCAAATCAACAAACGAAAGAAACATTCGCTTTCTACTCAAACTACGAGTCAGATGAAACTGGTACATATACATTTACAATCGGTACGCCCGTTTCTTCATTAGAAGACGTTCCTGAAAATATGACAACTTTAACAATACCTGCCGCTACATATGCGGTATTTACAACAAGAAAGGGACCAGTTGCTGAAGTCGTTTGTGAAGCTTGGGAATATATTTGGAAATGGTCGAAAGAAAATAAACGTGCCTTCACAACAGATTTTGAGCTTTACGATGAAAGAGCATTAGACCCAAATCATGCACAATTGGATATTTATATTGCGTTAGCCTAAAAAAAGATGCCCATTCGGCATCTTTTTTTGTCGTTAAATAGCTACTGGGCAAATTCATTATTATTGTCTACAATGAGAAAGTGCAGTATAGAAATATTAGAAACTGTATAAAACGATTGTTAATAAGTTTTTTAGTTTAAATTCGTCACATAGAAAGGAAGCAATATGGAGGAACTACAACAAAATAAAACTGCTTTAGAAGGAAGCGGAAAACCGTTATTAAAAAATACGAATTTCCTTTTTCTTTGGGCAGCTACTCTTTTTTCAAGCTTTGCTTTAGCCTTTTTTACTTTTTCACAAACGTGGTACATAGCAAAAACATTAAACCTTGAAGCTTCACTCGGTGTTGTTTTCGTAGCTCTTAGTGTTCCAAGGCTTATTTTTATGATTGTCGGCGGCGCTGTAGCTGATAAATTCCCGAAAAAAAACATTATGTTTTACTCCAATATCATTCGAGCGATTCTTGTCGCAACCATTCTCACATGGTTTATCGTTGGTGATGTAACACTATATACATTTGCTTTATTCGCTTTATTCTTTGGACTTGCTGATGCTTTCTTCTGGTCAGCAGATGGATCTATCTTACCGGAATTGGTAGAAAAAAGCCGGTTAACACAAGCAAATTCGCTTACACAAATGACGAACCAAGCATCGGTCATCTTAGGCCCTGTACTTGGTGGTATTCTCATTAAATTTACGAACTATGAGACAATCTTTTCCATTACGATTTTATTACTGATTGTCGCTGCCATACTCGTTCAAAAAATACAATTTACGATGCCAGAACAAAAAGATACAGCTAAAGGTATGTTCACTTCCATTAAAGAAGGAATCTTATATGTAAAGGAATCGCCATTCCTTTCAACTTTCCTTATTTGTAGCGCTTTTTTAAACTTATTTTTAATCGGCCCGATGCAAGTTGGTTTCCCTCTTTTTGTTAAAAACGTTCTGCATGGTGATTCGCTCCAGTTTAGTTACTTAGAAGCATCTGTAGGCGGCGGAATGGCAATCGGTGCTATCATTGTAGGTTTAAAAAATATTAATCGTAGACGCGGTCTATTTTGTATTATCATGATGCTATTGTCTGGTGTATTCTTCTTAGCCATCAACTTTAGCACCGTACTTTGGCAAGCACTATTAGCCGGCATGTTTTATGGTATTACAATCGCAATGGCGATTGTACCGCTTATGGCAATGATTCAATCGACAGTAAAAGAAGAAATGATGGGACGCGTAATGAGTTTACTTATGCTATCATCAATGGGCTTTATCCCGCTCTCTTATGCATTCACATCACTTGCACTTGCAATGGGAATTCCAATCGTAACCGTTATGAAAAGTGGTGCAATAGCTGTTATCGTCTTCGTACTATTTGTAGCGATTCGTATTCCAGTTGTAAGGAAGTTCGATTAGCCACTTAGAGTCATGTATTATACGCATGACTCTTTTTTGAATGGATCAAATAGTGATATTCCCTTACTTCTCCTTAATGCTGCTCCCCATTCTAATCCAACCTCTAAAAATAAATCTCGCACTGTACTGTATAAAAGTGCCCCAATGTCTTTACGAATTTCCCCATATTTATATGCTCTTACAACACTTTTCACGCGCCAAATTAAATTTCCATACACTTCTTCGTCAGCTAATATTTGCTCTAGTAAAACACCTTGTTCTAGTAACCCACTCTTTTTATACGCAAGCTCGACCTTACTCCAAAATATATTAATTTTCTTCGGATTACTCGTCATCGGCACCAGTGCGTATATAAAAGGCTTCGGTATATCATGACGGCAATACGTCTCATCAAGCTCATACGTTCCTTTTCTTTTCTCTTTTATTTGTGAAATGTTTTTAGAAAGAATTGTTTTCCCAGCAATTTTTTGCTCATTTTTACTACAGCCAGTTGCATTATCCTCAGTTTTACAAGCGGACATTTTCATACGGTCATCCATGCGGTCAATCGCAGATGTAAGAAATACATATAAGTTCGCACTATACCCGCCGCGTTTATGCCTTTCTTTTGTTGCAACACGCTTTATAATTCCTAGTTCCTCTAACTTTGCAATTGAACGGCGTACTGTACGAATACTCTTTCCAACATTCGTCGCAATCGTCCCCATTAATGGACAAGCGACTCCTACTGTTTTTTGTTTCTCATTCACCGCATATTTTCCTAAAAAATGAATAATGATAGAATCAGTTTTATTCAATTGAAATCGGTAGCACTTCAAAACTTGTTTTTGATATGTATTAAACTCTTCTTTACTTTGAAATTCACTATATGGTTTCATTAAATTATATAAGCTTCCCATTTATATCACCTCATTTATAAGTAAGAGGCAGGAAGCGAAATTGGCGTGATAGTTAATATTTTTTAATGGAGATGAAAATATGATTGTAATTAGCGCTTGTTTAGGTGGGATTGCTTGCCGTTATGACGGGAATGACAATCTTGTTTCAAAAATAGAGGAGCTTCTGCAAAAAGAAGATACAGTCCTCATTTGCCCTGAAGTATTAGGAGGACTACCAACACCTCGTCCTTCCGCTGAAATTATTGGCGGGAATGGCGACGACGTTTTAGACGGAAAAGCGAAAGTGATAACAAAAAATGGTGAAGATGTCACAGCAGCTTTCGTAAATGGTGCTTATAAAGCATTAGAACAAATTAAAGATTTACACCCAGAATATATTATTTTAAAAGAACGCAGCCCATCTTGTGGTAGTTCTACGATTTACACTGGAGAATTTAACGGTAATAAGCAAACTGGTTTCGGAGTGACAACTGCTTTATTTAAAAGACACGGATTTAAAGTCATTTCAGAAGAAGAATTTGAAAACAAAAAAAGGAATTGACCCTGTTCGTCAATTCCTTTTTATCTGTCTTATTTCACACTTAGTTTTTCTTTCACTTTCGCTGGAAGCTCGTCTTTTTTCACTTCTTCCCAAGCTGTTACACCTTTTTTATCTGAGTGGTATACGCGTAGGAATGCTTCTTTACGAAGATTTTTTTGAGCTATGAATTCTAATTCTTTCTCTTTACCGTCTTTATCAAAGCCAGTCAGTTTATATTCATAATCTTTAAATTTCTGCCCATTACTATCTTTACTATCAAATTCTTTTCCATCTACTGTAATTTGAACATAATACTCATCTTTACCCATACGGTTTAAATCACAACCAACTAACAAACTTGCAAATACAACTAAAATACTAAATAGTGCAATGTATCTTTTCATTTCCTTCACCTCATATGTTTTTTCTTATATTCTTATCTTAAAGCCCGGAGCTTAAAGAAGAAATTCAAAAACATGACATGAACATTACACTTTTGTAAGATAATAATTATTTCTTCACTTTAGAAATTGTCATTCCATTAAGCTTCTGTATAACGTTTTTGTTTCTCACGCTCATCAGCTACACTACCGCCAATAACGTCTTTCACGCCAATTTCGCCACTTATCACGTAATTTCCTTATACCGTTTATTACGCCTTCTATTATGCCCTCAATTATAATCTCTATTACAAGATATCTCACTAAACTAATAATAGGTTTAATTACGTATCTCCCTATAAATTCAAGAATATCCTCCATCATATTTTCCTCCTTCTTTTAAAAGGAAGCTGCTACTCCTCCGCGTCCTTTTACGTCCAGTTACAATTGCTGCCCTACTGCGGTATATATCAACAAAGATAATACGACAACAACATCCACGATAACGCTATTGAATTTGGAAGAAACTTCGGTAAATACTAATACTGTAGTTAACATGGCTAAGAGAATTATTTTTTCACCTATATTCGGAGATGCTCCCAAAAACTTTATAAAATCAAAGACAACTTTACTACAATTCTTCCTGTAACTAATTTATTATCGTGGTAAACCGTCTTCCACTACATCCGTAACAGTTCCATTCGGTTCAAAGTTTACATTTTTTCTACATAATCTTATCTTAAAATGAACAATATGAATCTCGAATTCACAGCGTTAATCATATATACCATATATAATAACATTTAAATTAAGATCTAAAGTAACTTTACATACATTTCCTGTTTTAACGCAAAAAGAAAAGACCTTTCTAACGATTTTATTCTATCGCTAAAAAGGTCTTTCTCTATTTCTGCTAAAAACTTAGCACTCTTCTGGCTTACCAGCATTCGATGCTGTACGGAAAGATGATCCACATCCGCATGATGCGATTGCGTTTGGATTGTCGATTGTGAATCCGCCGCCAAGCATAGATTGTTTATAGTCAATTTTTACTCCTTTAACAATTGGAGCACTTTCTGTATCGATAACAAATTCAACACCGAAAAACTCAAGCACTGTGTCGTCTTCTTTTGGTTCTACTTCAAATCCTAAGCCGTAAGAAAGACCGCTACATCCGCCGCCGTGTACAGCAAGGCGCACATACTTCTCTCCATCTTCAGCATCTTTTAACATATCTTTAATTTGAAAAGCTGCTTGTTCTGTTACTTCAATCATGAAATACACCTTCCTTTCTGTTCTTAGTTCATTATACATCTTTACGCTTCTATCTTGTACTCATACACTCCGCGGCAAATTACTTCCGCAGGTCCTTTCATCAAC
This sequence comes from Bacillus sp. B2-WWTP-C-10-Post-4, assembly GCF_009183805.1. Classification (NCBI taxonomy): domain Bacteria; kingdom Bacillati; phylum Bacillota; class Bacilli; order Caryophanales; family Bacillaceae; genus Bacillus; species Bacillus sp. B2-WWTP-C-10-Post-4. The sequence goes on from NZ_WEII01000029.1 coordinate 44,887, forward strand.
ACGTTTCCTTCTTCAGTCCACGCAATCATTAAATCGCCGCCAGCTAAATGGACTGTAATTTCCTTACCACGTTCCATCTTTCCATTTAAAATAGCAGCTACAACTGCAGCGCACGCTCCTGTTCCGCAAGCTTGCGTTACACCAGATCCACGTTCCCAAACGCGGAAGTTCATCTCGTCATTATTCAAAATTTCGATAAACTCAACATTTACTCGCTCTGGGAACATTTCATGTGTCTCGAGAACTGGTCCAAGTGTTGTAAGAGGTGCTTTTTCTACATCATCAACAAAAATAACCGCATGCGGATTTCCCATTGAAACAGCTGTAAATGCATAACGATGATTATTGTATAAGAAGTTTTCACGAATAAATGGTGTTTCACCTTCACCAAGCATCGGTATTTCTGCACGTGTTAGACGAGGTGCTCCCATATCGATTTTTGCTAATGTCACGACACCATCTTCTACTGTTACTTCAGCCGTTACAATACCAGCTAACGTTTCAATTGTGAAAACTGTTTCTTCTACTAGTTTATGCTCATACGCATATTTCGCTACGCAGCGTAAACCGTTACCACAGCTCTTTCCTTCAGAACCATCATTATTAAACATACGCATCTTCACCGGAGCTACGTCTGAAGGGCAAATTAAAATCATCCCGTCTGCTCCAATACCAGTATTAATATTTGAAACCTTTTCGGCCACAAGGGCTAAATCTTCTTCAGGAATTTGCTCTTCAAACATATTTACATATATATAACTATTGCCAAGACCATGCATTTTTGTAAAAGAAAATTGGCTCATTTATATTCACTCCAAAAATAATTTGTTATGTTAAGTATAAAATGCATGCTTTTAGAACACAATATGAATGTCCCCCGTTTCTCATATTTGACAACGTTTGGCGATGAGCCACTCTTACACAATTTGTGTAAGAAAAAAGCCCTTCTAAAAAGGGCCTTTTTTTATTTATCCTACTATTTTCGATTGGGGAAGACTAATACTCAGTATTAGTCTTCCCCACGAAATAAAGTTTTATCTAATGAAAAAGGTGCTACTAATTCGCAACACCTTAAAACATTGGATTTTCATCCAAATACTCATATACATTATTAACAAGCTCTTCTACTGTTGCACCTTGTACAACTTCACCATTTACAAGTGCAAATGGTCCTTCAAAACAAATGCCACAATATCCTAAACAACCATACTCCATTACATCTAAATTCGGATCTTTTTCTAATTTTTCTAGAGCTGCTTGTGAACCACTTGCAAGGTTACCTACACAAAATTCAATTAATGGTTTAATCAAAATTCTCCCCCCTGTACTACAAAACAAATTACCTTTTCACTTTATCTATAAGAAGAAAACTAAGCTGTTTCTTGTTGTTTTCGTTACACAGTCTAAACTATTTAGTTACTTCATTACTTCACTTCAAAGTAGATGATTTCTTCTATATAACATGCTACTTACAATGAAAGAGTAACTTAAAAAGAAAAACAGTTTACTTTTCTTCTTATTGTACAACAGAGTATTCATTCATGCATTGTTATTTGTTCACAAATTCGATATAATTTGATTGAGTAAAGTCAAAATATTTTATTAATATAAAATTTTATGATTAGGGGATATTTCAACAGAAAAGGGGTAATCCATCATGAAACACCTCGTAATACTAGGTGGCGGCTACGGTGGAATGAGAATTCTGCAAAGGCTACTTCCAAGCAACCAACTTCCAGATGATGTACAAGTGACATTAATCGACAAAGTACCATATCATTGCTTCAAAACTGAATATTATGCATTAGTTGCGGGTACTATTTCAGAAACGCATATTCGTATACCGTTTCCTGAACACCCACGCCTCAATATTCAATACGGCACAGTAACAAATATTGACCTCGAAGAAAAAGCTGTTCATCTTGATGGCGGCGAAGCGATCCAATATGATGATTTAATTATCGGACTTGGCTGTGAAGATAAATATCATAACGTTCCTGGAGCTAGAGAATATACACATAGTCTACAATCAATTGAACAAACACGTAAGACATATGAACAATTAAATAGTCTAGAACCAAATGCAACAGTAGCTGTCGTTGGTGCTGGCTTAAGTGGTGTTGAAGTAGCAAGTGAACTTCGTGAAAGCCGTTCTGATTTAAAAATCTATTTATTTGATCGAAAAGATAGAATTTTATTCCCATATCCAGAGAAATTAAGTAGATACGTAGAAGAATGGTTTGTAAAGCATAAAGTTAACATCATACGAAACTCTAACATTACAAAAGTAGAACCAAATATTGTGTACAACCACGATGAACCACTTGAATGTGATGCAATCGTCTGGACAGCTGGTATTCAAGCAAATGAAGTTGTTCGAAACCTTCCAGTTGAACAAGATGGTAGCGGACGGGTTGTCTTAACTAAATATCATAATATTCCAAATAACGATCATGTTTACGTTGTAGGAGATTGCGCAGCACTTCCACATGCACCATCTGCCCAACTTGCTGAAGGTCAAGGAGAACAAATTGTCCAAATATTATTAAAACGTTGGAATAATGAATCACTCCCGGATGAACTACCTGTAATTAAATTAAAAGGTGTTCTCGGTTCTCTTGGTAAGAAGCACGGTTTTGGTTTACTAGCAAACCAACCATTAATGGGACGTGTACCGAGATTATTAAAATCTGGTCTTCTTTGGATGTACAAATATCATAAAGGTTAATACCTTACAGGCTGTCTACTATGTAGGCAGCCTCTTTGCATCAGTTTTTAAAAATTATCAGACACATCTTTCTCAATATTTATAATGATTTATTTTTCATTTTTATATTAAAAAATATTGATAAACATTGTATGCTATTTGTAAGTTGTTTTATTACTTCCTTTAAGACCGAGTTCATTCGGTCTTATTTTTCATGTGATAAATACTTTTGTAGGAGGCATTACATTCCACTTATGAACTTATCGAAACTAAACAATCGAATAGAAGCGAAAAAGAAAGAGCTAATCTATCTCGTTGAACGATACGGATTCACTCATGATAAAGTGATTTCTTTCAGCCAAGAATTAGATTGTTTACTTAACTTATTAATAAAACTCAAGACGAAGAAAAAACGTTGTTCGTTATAACCATTTTCCCTTCTTTTTTTGATACGATATAACTAGAATCAGAAAGGAGCGATTTATGTTTATATTAAAAGACGTTATATATAAAGATATACTACACATTCCTTATTTACAGATTCGAAAAGAAAAGATTACTTGTATTATCGGTGAAAGCGGAAGCGGAAAAAGCACGTTGCTTCGCATGTTAAACGATTTACAATCCCCAACATCCGGTACAATTGAATATAACGGAAAATTAATTTCTGATTATCACCCTATTCAATTACGTCGTGACGTAGTTATGCTTGGGCAAACTCCACCTATTTTTGATGGAGCCGTTAAAGACAACCTATTAATGGGACTTCGTCTTTCTGAAAAACCATTTCCAAATGATGATGCCCTGCGGAGTGCATTACAAACCGTTAGCTTAGACAAGCAATTAGAAGATAGCACCTCCTCATTATCCGGCGGTGAAAAACAAAGACTTGCCTTTGCACGTATCGTACTTATGGATCCGCCTGTCTATTTATTAGATGAACCAACTTCAGCATTAGACAGTGATACAGAACGCCGCGTTATGAAACAATTTACTGATCTAGCACGAAAAAAGAAAAAAACAGTTATCTTCATCACACACTCACAACAACTTCCAGAAGAAATTGCAGACGATATTATTGAAATTAGCAAAACAAAGGGTGCAACTAGAAAGGAAGTGCTCTCAGTTGAAGGGCGTTATTGAACTCCAAATTTGGCAACTTGCAGCTGCCTATATTTTCATTCTTATTTTAATTGGACTTGTAAAATTAAAAGGAATACCTCGCGAAAAACAAATCGCGCTCGCAACATTCCGTATGACCATTCAGCTCGTACTTGTTGCATATGTCCTTACATACGTATTTGAAAACAGTAATCCATTTTATACAATCGCTCTCATCACTTCTATTACTACCTTTGCAATTTTTAATATTTATAAACGGGTTAACATCCCAATGTCTAAAGAATTAAAACGAGTAGCCGCCCTTTCCATGGTCGCCGGATCAATTGGGCCACTTCTACTATTTATCTTTGTTATTATCGGTCATGACCCTTGGTATGCTCCGCAATATATCGTCCCTATTACAGGAATGTTAGTTGGGAATGCCATGACTGGTGTTTCTCTTGGTGCAAATACGTTCTTAAACAATATGAAATCGCAAAGAGGTCAAATTGAAGGTGCACTTATGCTCGGAGCAACACCGAAAGAAGCTGCTGCTCCGCTCATTCGAGACGCTTTTGACTCTGCTATTTTACCAACAATTAATTCTATGGTCGGAATGGGAATTATAAGCTTACCAGGCATGATGACTGGTCAAATATTATCCGGTGTATCACCATTCACAGCCATTCAATATCAAATCGCCATCATACTCGGTATTTCTGGAAGTACTGCCTTTGCTGTCATTATCTTTTTACAGCTTGGATATAAAACGTTCTTTAATAAGCGATGTCAATTGAAAGAGGTTGACTATGATGCGAGGTAAATCGTGCGTAGTTCTCGGTGAGTGAATTTATATTAACGATTTTTTCAATATATCTATCATAACTTGCAATATATCAACGATTTTTCAAATATATCTATCATAACTCAGAATATATCAACGATTTTGTACGAAATATCGATTTACCGACAAAAAGTGACATAATAAAAAGAGGAGGCTATTCGCCTCCTCTTCTATTTACTTACGCCTTCTTAACGAACTGTGATTTTAACTTCATAGCTCCGAAACCGTCGATTTTGCAATCGATATCGTGATCGCCATCAACTAGACGGATACTCTTTACTTTCGTACCGATCTTCACAACTGAAGAAGTTCCTTTTACTTTTAAATCTTTAATAACAGTAACAGCATCGCCATCTTGAAGAACGTTTCCGTTCGCATCTTTTACAACTTTTGCACCATCATTATTTTCAGCTTCTGCTTCTTGGCCCCACTCATGAGCACATTCTGGACATACGAAAAGAACGCCATCCTCATACGTATATTCTGAATTACATTTTGGACAATTTGGTAAAGTAGCCATAAATCCATTTCCTCCGTTCATTATTTATACGTAAAAATCAAAAATGATGTTTACATCTCGATAAATAAAATTTGTATAGCATTTCTTTATAGTGCCATAGTCTCACGTTATTGACAACCCTACCTCAAATTCTCATTTTTTATTGTATTTTACAAAATTTCAATTTGTATGCCGTTTTTCTATTTGTTCTTCTACTAATTTTAAAAATCTTCGTTGTGCATTTTTATTTTTTACGAGCAATCGAACTCTTAGCTTACTTTGTAAATATGAGCGAACTTTGTAGTTCGTAATAAATAACTTTCGATACTTCTCGTCTTCATATATGATTCGAAACCATTCATACTGCTGCAAGTAAAGTATGTTAGCATCAATCTTTTTCGTGTGTAAACCCGTACTTAAACTAATAGATCCTATTAGAGCTTCTATTAATGCTGAAATTATTTCTCTCCCCCTAATAAATAAAAGAAGAACCTTCACAAGATTCTTCTTTTCAAAATGAACGAGTTCCCTCTAGAAACCCCAATTATTTTCTTCAATATAAATTTGATATTCTTCTACTTCTTCTTCACTTAACTTCTTATTATTTTCATATACCTCTTGCCACTCGAAATAATCTTCATCGAAATAAACAGCAAATTTAATTTTCACGTTTTTCTTCTCTGTATAATCATAGCCAGTAAACTCTACTACATCATAATCTTTTTCTTTCTTCACAAACTTCCAGGTTGGATTATCAGTCATAATCTCTAAAGTAACCCCTTCACCAGTTGAACGAACAACGTTTTTAATATTCGGCTCAGTTGGTAAAAAGGACAGCCCGAACGCAGCTAACCCAAACACAATCCCGACTATAACTTGTAAACCAATCATACCAGCAATACTCACGCCACCCTTTGATTGTAAGAAATACGCCTTCTCATGATCAGACGCATCTTCTCCCTTACGAAAAACACGAACAGCATGCTTGTAATATAAACGGTTTCCTTGCCATCCAGTAAATATCATCATTCCTAATTGAAGAGCTAAATTAAATGTTACATAAATCCCATCTGGAATATCTATAAAAGGGGGTATAACTATACTAGGTATAGCCAATAACGCAAATATAATAAATAACTTATACATTTTTCGATAAGCTAACCAAAAAGTTGGGAAGAAAAAGGCTACCCAATTCCATGTATTCCCTTGCGCTGGATTTTCTACTTTACCCCACTTAAAGTCATAATAAGCTGTATTCTTTTGAACAACTTTATGTAATTCTTGTGGAGAAATCGTTTCTTGTAAAACAGTGTCCTTCACGTACATCATCCTTTTCTTATTTCTATATACATTTATTGTATATGCACAAAATGAAGGAATCTAACAAAAAGTACACATATTTCATAAAAATGAACGGAAATCGAATATATTCCGACAATTATCCGTTTCTTATTTC